>DATIWW010000516.1:0-7475 GCA_035519175.1 Terriglobales bacterium | reverse complement strand
CGCGTTGGCCGCGGGCGCCAGCCCGGAAGAAAAGCAGCGGGGGTTGGCGCGCCTGCTCGACTCGCCCTGGCTGGTTCTGCCGCGCATCTTCGGGCCGCACGCGGTCGGGTTTTCCCTCGGGATCAGCGTGCTGGTGTGGCTGGCGGACCGCTACCTGGCGCTGGACATCGACCCGCGCACTTTCCCGCTCTACTGGGTGCTGAACCTGACGGTGGTGCCCATCGCGCACGTGATCTATGAGTTCGCGGCCATGGAGCGTGAGCTCCAGCCCTTGGCGCTGGAGCTGGCGCCGAGTGTGCCGGTGAGCGAGACCCTGGCCCGCCCCTTCACGCTGGAGAAGCGCATGCGCATCTTCTTTCCGCTGCTGGCGCTGGCGCCCATCGTCATCGTGTCGTCGGCGATGTACCTGCGGGTGCGGGAGGCGCTGGGGCCGGCGGCGCGCGGCCTGCTCTTCGACCTGGCCGCCATCGGCGGGGCTTGCGCCGCGCTCTTCCTCTACCTGATGTACGTGCTGGGCCGGCAACTGCACGAGCAGACCGCCACGCTGATCGCGGCGCTGGACAGGCTGGGTCGGGGCGACCTGGGGGCGCGCGCCCGGCTCTACACCACCAGCGAGTTCGGGCAGATCGCCGCGCACATCAACAGCATGGCGCTGGGGCTGAGCGAGCGGCAGCGGCTGCGCGACCTGTTCGGCGCCTACATGACCAGCGAGGTGGCCACGGCGCTGCTGGCCAAGGGCGAGCACGATACCGGGCGCACCGAGAAGCGTTACGTCGCCATCCTCTTCGTGGACGTGCGCGGCTTCACCGCCTTCAGCCGCGAGCGCCCGCCCGAGGTCATTGTGGGCGTGCTCAACCGTTTTTTCGAGGCGGTGGTGGGGGCCATCGCGGAGAGCGGCGGTACCGTGAACAAGTACCTGGGCGACGGGCTGCTGGCCATTTTCGGCGCGCCGGTGGCGCTGGAGAATCCGTGCGGGGCGGCGGTGTCGGCCGCGCTCCAGATCTCGAAGCGGGTGCGCGCGGTCAACCACCTGTTCGCGGCCACCGGCGTGCCCGCGCTCAAGATCGGCATCGGCATCCATGCCGGGGAGGTGGTGGTAGGCTCCATCGGCTCGCCCAAGCACAAGCTGGAGTACACCGTGATCGGCGACCCCGTGAACCTCTCCTCGCGCATCGAGGGCTTGAACAAGCAGTTGGGGACGGAGATCCTGATCTCGGACGAGGTCTACGAACGCGCGGGCGCGGAGTGGCAGAGCTGCGCCCAGGCCTCCATGAAGATGGAGGTGAAAGGCGTGGAGCAGCCGGTGAAGGTGTGGGTGGTGGAGAAGAATTGACGATGGGCGATTGACGATTGCGGGGAGGATTCTGTTGATGACGATACGAATGCCAGCGCTTGCTACACTGCTCCTGATCTTGGCGGCGACCGTCGCACCGTCGCAAGAAAGGAAGCCCGCGTCCATGCCGAAACCTGACGCCAGCGCGGAGCCGGCCGCGCTCACGGAAGCCATCCGCCCGCGCCTGCTGGCCATCTGGGAGCATTACAAGAAGCAGGAGGCGGAGGCCCACAACGCCCTCCTGGCCGACGACTACCAGGCCGTCTTTCCCGACGGGACCTTGCACAACCGCAAGCCGACGCCGCAGGAGATCGCGCAGGCGCCGCTGACCGCTTACTCGCTGGTGGAGGTGAAGGCCGTGCCTCTGGGTCCGGATGCCGCCCTGGTGACCTACACCGCGGAAGTCGATGGGCCCTCCGGCGGCAAGATCATCCACGTCACCTACCAGGTCGGCGAGGTCTGGGTGCGGCGGGCGGGAGAGTGGAAGTGCCGCTACTACCACGGCACCCCGGTGACCAAGTAGCGGGACCAGGGAGCGAGCAGGTTTGCTATCATCGTGGTCCTCAACAAGGAGCCTGCATGAGACACCTGTACGTCCTCAGCCTTTTGCTGCTTACTTCCCTGACGCTCTTGTTCGCGCAAAAGAGCGACGCCCCCAGCGGTCCCACCAAGGTCACCGGCAAGGGGACCACCACGCCCTCCGGCCTGCAGTACTGGGACATCAAGGTGGGTACCGGGGCCACCGCGGCCGCCGGCCACAAGGTCTCGGTGAACTACACCGGCTGGCTGACCAACGGCAAGCAGTTCGACAGCTCGATCGGGCGTGGCCCATTTGAGTTCACCCTGGGCGCGGGCCAGGTCATCAAGGGCTGGGACGAAGGCGTGGCCGGCATGAAGGTGGGGGGCAAGCGGCAATTGAAGATCCCCGGCAACCTGGCCTACGGCGAGCGCGGCTATCCCGGCGTGATCCCGCCCAACGCCACCCTGGTCTTCGATGTCGAGTTGCTGGGCGTGAAGTAGGAGCCCGCGCGGCTGTCAGCTTCCCGCCACGCGGGCGGCGATCCACTCGCCGCACTCGCGCGTGCCCAGCGTCCCGCCGATGTCGGTGGTGGTCTTCCTCTGCTGCACCGCCTCCAGCACGGTGGCGTTGATCCTTTCCGCCTCGCGCTGGAGCCCCAGGTGCTCGAGCATCATGGCGGCGGTGAGGATGGCGCCCATGGGGTTGGCGAGGTTCTTGCCCGCCAGCGGCGGTGCCGAGCCGTGCACCGGCTCGAACATCGAGGTCCGTCCGGGGTGGATGTTGCCGCTGGCGGCCATACCCAGCCCACCCTGCAGGCCCGCGGCCAGGTCGGTGAGGATGTCGCCGAAGAGGTTGTTGGTGACGATGACCTCGAACGGGCGCGGATCGCGCACCATCTGCATGGCCAGCGCGTCCACGTACATATGCTGCGGCTGGAGGTCGGGATACTGCGGCGCCACTTCCTTGAAGACGCGCTGCCACAACCCGTGGGCGTGGCTCAGGACGTTGGACTTGTCGCTCATCAGGACCTTCTTGCGGCCCGTGCGGCGGGCCAGCTCGAAGGCGTAGCGCAGCACCCGCTCCACCCCGCGCCGGGTGTTGATGTCCTCGTTGATGCCGGTTTCGTCCGCCGTGCCGGCGTGCTCGGTGCGGCCCACGTCGCGGTAGAGGCCCTCGGTGTTCTCGCGGATGACCACAAAGTCCAGGTCCTGGGGGCGCATGCCCTTGAGCGGGCACAGCGACTCGTCCAACAGCTTGACCGGGCGCACGTTGGCGTAGAGATCCATCTGGAAGCGCATGTTGAGCAGGATCTCTTTGGCGTGGCGGTTGGAGGGCACGCGGGGATCGCCCAGCGCGCCCACGAAGACGGCATCGAAATCGCGGGCCAGCATCTCGAAGCCGCCGGGCGGGACGGTGGTGCCGTCGCGGAGGTAGCGGTCGGCGCCCCAATCGAAGTCGGTGAAGGCGAGGGCGGCGCCGGAAGCGCGCAGCACCTGGACGGCCTCGGCGATCACTTCCTTGCCGATGCCGTCGCCGGGGATGACGGCGATCTTCTTCGCGCTGGACACGCCGGACAATCTAACAGCAGCACTTAGCGCTTAGCAATTAGCACTTGGCCGATGCGAGTCGTTGGTCGTTCGTCGTTGGTCGTTGGCCTTCCATGATCCACTGCCGGGCTTATTGTGCCTTCTGCCTTTTGCCTTCTGCCTCGTGCCTTTGCTTCCTCGGTGTCCTCCGTGTCCTCTGTGGTTCACGAGTCGTTGGCTATAATGAGAGGTTTAGGCATGCCTGCGACACCACTCTCGACGCATCCTGCGGCCGCGGGGAGCGCCCGCGGCGACTACCGCGGAGCGGAGACAGCGGCGCGCTTCGGCGCGGTGGCCGACGAGCTGGCCGCGCTGCGCGCGGGCTGCGGCCTCTTCGACCTGGGCTGGCGCGCCAAGCTGCTCATCACCGGCAGCGACCGCGTGCGCTGGATGAACGGCATGGTCACCAACAACATCCGCGACCTGGCTCCCGGCCACGGCAACTACAACTTCCTGCTCAACGCCCAGGGGCACATCCAGGGAGACCTGTACGTCTACAACCGCGGTGAGTACTTGCTGGCGGACACCGACGCGGCGCAGGCGCCGCGCCTGCGCGAAATCTTCGAGAAGTACATCATCATGGATGACGTCGAGATCACCGATGCCGGCGAGAAGCTGACGGCGCTCGGCGTCGCGGGCCCCAGATCGCGCGGCGTGCTGGAGGCCGCGGGGCTGAAGTTGCGCGCGCTCGCGCCGCTCGAAGTCGAGGACCTGACCTGGAACGCCGTGGGACTCTCGCTCGTCCGCCGCCAGGGCGACGTCGAACGCCACGAAGTGTGGCTGGCGCCGGCCAACGCGTCCGCCCTGTGGGATGCTCTGGTCAAGGCCGGCGCCCTGCGGGTGGGCTCGGAGGCGCTGGAACTGCGGCGCGTCGAATTGGGCGCGCCTCGCTACGGAGTGGACATCCGCGAGCGCGACCTGCCGCAGGAGACCGGGCAGGAGCGGGCGCTGAACTTCACCAAGGGCTGCTACCTGGGGCAGGAGATCGTGGAGCGCATCCGCTCGCGTGGCGCCGTGCACCGCGCCTTCACCGCCTTCCGCGTGGCCGACGCGGCCGTCGGACCCGGCGACAAGGTCCTGGCCGGCGGCAAAGAAGCGGGCGAGATAACCAGCGTCGCCTGCCTGCCTTCGGAGAAGGGCCCGTGCACCCTGGCCCTGGGGTACATCCGGCGGGAGACGGCCGCGCCCGGCGCCGAGGTCGAGATCGGCGGCAGCAAGGCCACGGTGGTGGCCCTGCCCGATATTTCTTGATTGGTTGATTTCTTGATTTATTGATTGAAGGCAGGCGGCCCCAAATCAATAAATCAATAAATGAAGAAATGAGTGAATAACAGGACCTATGGCGAACGACAAGAAGAAGCCCGAAGACTTCGTGGTCACCGACCGGCGCAAGTTCACCGAGGAAGGCGAGCGGCGGCCGGACGCGCACGAGACCGCCGAGCTGGACCCCTCGCAGATCCCCACCCCGCCAGAGAAGCCTCGCGCGGAAGGCGCGCAGGTGGTGCGCGAGGTGGCCTCGGCCGCCGACCTGGCGGGCGCGGTCCCGCCCAGCACGGCGCAGCAGCAGGACGCGCAGCAAGCCTACGCGCGCGCCGGCGAAGAGGTGGACGCGCGCCTGGCCGCCGACCTGGGCGGCGTTCGTCCCCAGGACCTGCAGATCACCTTCGAGAAGCTGGCCACCACCCTCTACATGACCGCCATGCTGCAACTGGGCATCCTGCACGAGCAAGGCCGGCAGCCGCGGGTGGACGTGCTGGGTGCGCGCCAGACCATCGACACCCTCGACCTGCTGCGCGAGAAGACCAAGGGCAACCTCACGCCCCAGGAGAGCAAGTTCCTGGACGAACGCCTCTACGAACTGCGTCTGGGGTATCTCGAGGTGCTGAACGCGGTGATGCATGCGCCGGAGCCTCCCCCGCCCGCCCCGGGTGAGAAGAAATGAAGGCCACGCTCACGGTGCTGGGCAGCGGCACGTCCATGGGGGTGCCCACCATCGGCTGCGATTGCCGGGTGTGCCACTCCAGCGACCCCCGTGACCACCGCACCCGGCCCTCCATCCTGGTGGAGTACGGCGGGCGCGCGGTGCTGATCGACACCACACCGGACTTCCGCCAGCAGGCCATCCGCGAGGGAATCCAGCGGCTGGACGCCGTGCTCTACACCCACGCCCACGCCGATCACATCCTCGGCCTCGACGACTTGCGTCCGCTCACCTTCCACCGCGAAGGCAAGATCCCGCTCTACGCCCACGCCGCCACCGCCGAGACCCTGCAGGCGATGTTCCGCTACATCTTCGACGGCAATTACAAGTACGGCGGCATCGCGCAGGTGGAGCTCAACCGCATCGAGGGGCCGGTAGAGCTGTTCGGGGCGCGCTTCGAGCCGGTGGAGGTATGGCACGGCGAGGCCGTGATCCACGGCTTCCGCTTCGGCGCCGCCGCCTATCTCACCGATGTCAGCAGCATCCCGGAGGGGTCGTTCGGCAAGCTGCAGGGACTGGACATCCTCTTCCTGGACGCGCTGCGGCACCGTCCGCATCCCACCCACTCCACGGTGGAGAACTCGCTGAAGCTGGTGGAGCGCATCCGGCCGCGGCGCACGTTTTTCACCCACATCGCGCATGACCTGCCGCATGAGGAAACCAATCGCCAGTTGCCCGACGCGGTGAAGCTGTCGTATGACGGCATGAAGCTGGAGTTTGAGATCTAGGAGGCAGGGGGCAGGGCACAGGATGCAGGTGTTCCGACATCTCGAGGAAGTGCCGGGCGACTTCGGGCCCACGGTGCTGAGCGTGGGCAACTTCGACGGAGTGCACCGCGCCCACCAGTACGTGCTGCGGGAGGTGGTGCGGCAGGCGCGCGGACTCCAGGCGCGCTCCATGGCAGTGACCTTCGAGCCGCATCCCTTGCGAGTGCTGCATCCCGACGTGGCCCCCAAGCTGATCACGCCCCTGGAGCAGAAGCTGAGCCTGCTGGAGGCCTCGGGGCTGGACGCGGTGCTGGTGCTGCCTTTCACCCGCGACCTCTCGCTGACCACGCCCAAGGACTTCGCCAGCGCGATCCTAGGCAAGCGGCTGAAGGCGCGCGAGGTGCACGAGGGCGCCAACTTCCACTTCGGGCACAAGGCCCAGGGCGACGTGCGCCGGCTGCAGGAGTACGCGCGCGCCGCCGGCTACGAGGTCAAGATCTACCCCGAGATGCGGGTGCGGGGCGAGCCGGTCTCCAGCAGCCGCATCCGCGAACTGCTCTCCGCCGGGCACGTGGAGCGGGCGCGCGCCATGCTGGGGCGGGTCTTCAGCATCGTCTCCGTGCCCGGGCGCGGCCGCGGCTTCGGCCACAAGTACACCGTCCCCACCATCAACCTCAGCCGCTACGACGAATTGGTGCCGCTGGACGGCGTCTACATCACCCGCACCCGGGTCAATGGCGAGTGCTTCGATGCGGTGACCAACGTGGGTACGCGCCCCACCTTCGGCGACCTGTTCGCCATCGAGACCCACCTGCTGCACTTCCACCCCATCGCGCTGACGGCGCAGACCCGGGTGGAGATCTCGTTTCTCAAGCGGGTGCGGCCGGAGATCAAGTTTCCCACGGTGGCGGAGCTGCGCGAGCAGATCGCGCGCGACGTCAAGCAGGCCCACCACTACTTCCAACTGCTGGCGGCCGGGAGCAGGCCCCCTGCACGCACTCGCCGCAAGTCCCGCTGAAGGAGAGCCCATGCTGAAACACCTGCGCTGGAACGAGGTGAAGGACGAGCAGCTCAATCCCCTGCTGAGCCGCAAACTGGTGGTGGGCAAGGAGCTGATGCTGGCGCGCGTGCTCCTGAAAAAGGGCTGCGTGGTGCCCGAGCACAGCCACGTCAACGAGCAGCTCACCTACATCCTCGAGGGCGCGCTCAAGTTCTGGATCGACGGCAAAGTGCTGGTGGTGAAGGCGGGCGAGGTGCTGTGCATTCCTTCCAACATGCCGCACAAGGCCGAAGCCCTGGAGGACACCGTGGATCTCGACGTCTTCTACCCTCCCCGCCAGGACTGGCT
>DATIWW010000515.1:0-4678 GCA_035519175.1 Terriglobales bacterium | reverse complement strand
TGCGTGCATCCGCGGCGAGGAAGTTCGGAGCACTGGAGCTACCTAGGGATGCGGGCGAAGGGCAGATTGAGGATGGGGTACTGCTTCCAATCCTTATAGTCGAAGTGCCACCACTCGTTGGGGAGCTGGACGAAGCCTTCGGCCTCCAGGGCCTGCTTGAGCAGGGCGCGGTGGGCGTTCTCTTCGGCGCTGCCGCCCTGGTAGTCGGAGTAGGCGCGCGGGGTCATCTCGTCGTAGAGGCTGGGCATCGCGACCGCCTGGCCGCTCTTCAGGTCGTAGAGGGTGAGGTCGACGGCGCAGCCGCGGTTGTGGCGGGAGCCCTCGCTGGGGTCGGCGACGAACTCGTGCTTGTCGGGCGGGGTGGCGTCCCAGAAGATCTTGGTGACGTACCAGGGGCGATAGGCGTCGTGGATGAGCAGGCCGTAGCCCTGGGCGCGGAGCTTCCTGTGGGCGCGCACCAGGGCCTGGGCGGCGGGGCGCTGGAGGAAGGCACGCGCCTGCTCGTAGACGGGCGTGCCCAGGAAGTTGCGCGCGGTAGCGTAGCGGATGTCGAGGTGGATGGTGGGGTCGAGGGCGACCAGCTCGACCAGCTCGGGGGAGCGGAAGCTTCCCTGCTCCACCGGCGGCGCGGC
Organism: Terriglobales bacterium; assembly: GCA_035519175.1. GTDB lineage: Bacteria > Acidobacteriota > Terriglobia > Terriglobales > Acidobacteriaceae > DASPRL01. The sequence goes on along the minus strand of DATIWW010000515.1, from coordinate 4,046 downwards.
CTGGAGCGCTTCGGCGCGCAATTCCGCCACCGGCCGGACCGGGGTGATGTGGAAGAACTGCGGCGGGGCCGCGGGCTGCTGGGCCAGGGCAGCGAGAGAGATCCATAAGAAGAGGAGGAGCAAGGCGCGGCGGAACATGCGGGGAGTATACAGGGGGCAGGAGTCAGGAGTCAGGAGTTGGGCTGCGCGGGGCGCCGGGGTTGCTGATGACCGGCCACAGGGAGAGGTTCTCGGCCACCAACTGGAAGCGGGTGCCGCAGCGCTGGCAGACCAGCTCGTGGTGGTCCCAGTCGGCGGGGGCGCGGCTGCATCCGTCCTTCTCCAGGCAGCCCAGGGGGATGGGACACTGGCAGGCCTGGTTGGGACAGGTCACGGAAACGTGGAAGCTGGTAGCCATGTCGTGGAACGAGATTGTGGCGCAGGCGGCCGGGCGGGCGCTGTGACGAGCATCACCGGGCGATGGTAGGACCCCAGACGTCCGACGCAGCATTTGCGACGCTTGGCCGCGCAGGCCATCTACAATGCTCTAGCCATGCGAGTTCTGGCCGGCATCGTGGGGGCGCTGCTGCTGGGCGGGATCCTGCGCGACGCCTTCGAGACCATCGTGCTGCCGCGGCGGGTGACGCGGCACTTTCGCCTGACGCGGCTCTTCTACCTCGCCACCTGGTGGCCGTGGAGCAAGCTGGCGGGCCGCTGCCCGCGCAAGCAGCGAGAGTTGTTCCTGGCGTACTTCGGGCCGCTCTCGCTGATCGTGCTGCTGGGGGTGTGGGCCCTGGGCCTGATCACCGGCTTCGGACTGCTGCAGTACGCGGCGGGGTCGCAGATCAGCGCGCCCGAAGGCGCCAGCACCAGCTTCTGGACCGATCTCTACCTGAGCGGCACCAGCTTCTTCACCATCGGGCTGGGGGACGTGGTACCGCGGACGGCGTGGGCGCGGGCGCTGGTGGCCAGCGAGGGCGGGGTGGGCTTCGGCTTCCTGGCGGTGGTGATCGGCTACCTGCCGGTGGTGTACCAGGCGTTCTCGCGGCGCGAGGTCAGCATCTCGCTGCTGGACGCGCGGGCGGGTTCGCCGCCCACCGCGGGCGAGTTGCTGCGGCGGCACGGCCGCGACGGCGGCCGGGAGGCGCTGCAGCACCTGCTCGCCGACTGGGAGCGCTGGGGAGCGGACCTGATGGAGAGCCACCTCTCCTACGCGGTGCTGTGCTACTTCCGCTCGCAGCACAGCAACCAGTCGTGGCTGGCGGCGCTCACCGCGGTGCTCGACACCTCGGCGCTGGTCATCGCCGGCGTCGAGGGGATCCCGAAGGAGCAGGCCATGCTGACCTTCGCGATCGCGCGGCACGCGGTGGTGGACCTGGCCCAGATCTTCGTGCGGCAGCCGCGCGAACCGGAGACGGACCGGTTGCCGGCGGCCGAGCTGGGGCGCCTGCGGGCGAGCCTGGCCGTGGCGGGACTTCACCTCAGCCACACCCCCGAGGCGGAGCTGCGGCTGCGGGAGTTGCGCCGCCTTTACGAGCCTTTTGTCCACTCCCTGGGCCGCTTCCTGCTCATCGAGCTACCGCCGTGGATCCCCACCGGCAAGCTCGCCGACAACTGGCAGACCACGGCCTGGAAGAGCAGCGCCAGCCTGCCCGAGGCGCAAGCGGCGGTGGAGTTCGAGCACAAAGACCACTTCTAGATCGAGTCATCGCGTGATCGGGCTGGCGCGCTCCCTTGCCCCCTCGCTGCGCTCGAAGCCGGCCGCGCTTGGCCAGCATGACAGGGCGCCTCAACCCGGCACTCACGTGCCGGGCTAGGTTCTGGCGTCCCGCAAGGCGGGACGGCGCACCGCCGGGGGCGGCTGCGCCACACGGGCAATTTCCTCATTTACTCATTCGCTCATTTTCTGATTTACTCTTGGCCGCATTCTGTAAGGAGGCGGTCATGAGAGGGCGAATCGCGATGGTGATCATGGTCCTGGCGCTGGCGGCGGGGGCGGCGGCGCAGGGGGCGCCGGCGACGGGGCGCGTGACCTACCTGAAGTGCGGGACGGTGCTGACGGGGCCCAACCTGGCGGCGCGGCCGGGCGCGGTCATCGTGGTGGCGGAGGGCAGGATCCAGGAGGTGGTGGACGGCATGCCCGAGGCGCTGGGGGGCCCGGTGATCGACCTGTCGCAGGACACTTGCCTGCCCGGCCTGATGGACACGCACACCCACGTGCTGCTGCAGGGCGACATCACCGCCGAGGACTACGACCAGCAACTGCTGAAGTGGTCGCCGGAGTACCGCACCATCCTGGGGACGCAGGCGGCGCGCAAGGCGCTCTGGAACGGCTTCACCTTCCTGCGGGATCTGGAGACCGAAGGCGCGGGCTACGCCGACGTGGACATCAAGCGCGCCATCGAGCGCGGCGTGATCCCCGGGCCGCGTATGCAGGTGGCCACCCGCGCCCTGGACGTGACCGGAGCGTATCCGCTGCAGGGCTACGCGCCCCAACTGGAGGTGCCTCACGGCGTCCAGTTCTGCGACAGCCCGGAAGAGTGCCGCAAGGCGGTGCGCGAGCAGATCTCGCACGGCGCCGATTGGATCAAGGTCTACGTGGACCGCGGCTACTTCGTGCGACGCGACGGCGTGCTGGATGACATCCCCACCTTCACGCCGGAAGAATTGCGGGCCATCGTGGACGAGGCCCACCGCGAGCGCCACCAGGTGGCGGCGCACGCGGCCGCGCTGCACGGGGTGCACAACGCGGTGGAGGCGGGGGTGGATTCCATCGAGCACGGCATGTACATCGCCCCCGAGGACATGAAGACCATGGTGCAGAAGGGCATCTGGTACGTGCCCACCCTGTACGTGGGCGAGTACGTGGCCGAGGGACGGGCGGCGGCGGGCGCGCCGGTGTGGAAGCAGATGGTGGCCATCCACGCCGACACCTTCCAGCGCGCGGTCAAGGCGGGCGTGAAGATCGCCTTCGGCACCGACGCCGGGGGCTTCTCCTGGGACGTCAACGAGGCCCTGGAGTTTCCCCTGATGGTGAAGTACGGGATGACGCCGGCGCAGGCCATCGGCTCGGCCACGGCGAGCGCGGCCGCATTGCTGGGCGTGGAGAAGGAATTGGGGACGATCGAGCCGGGCAAGCTGGCCGACATCGTGGCCGTGCCGGGGAACCCGCTGGAGGACGTGGGCGCGCTGCAGAAGGTGAACTTCGTCATGAAGGGTGGGGTGGTGGTCAAGCAGTAGTTAGGAGTTTGGAGTTAGGAGTTAGCGCGTTCCGCTTCGAACGGCGCTTTTCACCGCCTCAGAGTACGGCAGGCGCTAGGGGTCCTTCGCCCGCCAAGGCGGGCTCAGGATGAACCATCATCCAGTTTCGGGTGGCAATAGGGCTCCCTCGCTGCGCTCGGGATGTGAATGCACGGCGCTAACTCCTAACTACCAGCTACTAACTACTTCTTCTCGAAGGCCGGCACGAAGACTTCCTTCACCCAGGTCTCGAACGAAGTGGGAGTGGTGTTGGCGGCGGAGCGGGGCTCGAGAGCGCGCATGTGTCCGGAGTTGAGGGCCGCCGACATCTCCAGGATCCGTCCAGCCACGTCCGACGACATGCCCATGGAGGTGAGGGCGGGCTTGAGCATCAGGTCGGGGACTTTGGAGTAGGAGAGGCCGGGCTTGCCGATGGCGGGCCCGATGATCTGGGCGACCTCGGCCATGGTGAGGTCGCGCTGGCCCAGCAGTTCACGGGTCGAGTGTCCGGAGAAGTCGAGCTTGTGGAGCGCCAGGGCGGCGAAGGCGCCGATGTCGCGGGTGGCGATCATGGGAAGCTTGAGGTCGGGGCGCAGCGGGCCAGCCAGCATGCCCATGCTGCGGATGACGCCGATCTGCGCCAGCATGTTCTCCATGAAATAGCCGGCGCGCAGATGGAGGACGCTGAGGCCGGGGACGCGGTTGAGCTTCTGCTCCAGCACGTAGAGGCCGGCGACGGGACCGTTGCCCTCGGTCTTGTCGGCGCCGATGCTGGAGAGAGCGACCACGTGCTTCACGCCGGACTTCTCCAGGGCGGTGGCCAAGGC
>DATIWW010000514.1:0-6428 GCA_035519175.1 Terriglobales bacterium | reverse complement strand
CATCGCCCGCTCCATCTTCGCCTCCAGGGTCGCGCTGCAGCCGGTGCTCTTCCCCTTGGTCCTGGGGGTAGCGGTGGTGGTGACCTTCGCGGGCAGCGCTGCTTCCATCCGCCGCGCTCTGCGCTTCGAGCCCGCGCTGGTGCTGCGAGGGGATGCATGAACGGCGACGGGCAGCCGCGCTCCGCACGTTCCGGCGGCCGGCCCCGGATGTTCGTGCGCCTGCTCTTGCGGGCCATGCTGGTGCGCCGCGGACGTGCCCTGACCGCCCTCGCGGCCATCCTGGTGGCTTCCGGCGCCACCGCCGCCATGCTGAACCTCTACGTGGACGTCCAGGCCAAGCTGCAGCGCGAGTTCCGCGGCTACGGCGCCAACCTCATCGTGGTCGCACCCCAGGGTGCCACCCTCCCCGAGGACGCCCTGGCCCAGGTGGATGCCGCCCTGGGCGGCCGCGGCACCGCCGCTCCCTTTGCCTACGTCATCGCCAAGACCAGCGACGGCGCGCCGGTGGTGGTCGCGGGCACCGACTTCACGCGCGCCCGCAAGCTCGACAGCTTCTGGGCGGTGACGAAATGGCCCGATACTCCCGCCGGCGCCCTGGTGGGCAGGCGCGCCGCCAGCCTGCTGTCGCCGGAAGGCAAGCCCTTCGACTTGACCTTCGGCGGCAAGCCGCTGCGCCTGGCGCAAGCCGGGATTCTCAAGACGGGCGCAGCTGAGGACAGCCGCGTGTATCTCTCCCTTCCTGAGTTCACTGCCTGGACCGGCGTAGGCGCCACCAGCATCGAGGTGGCCGCCAGCGGCACGCCGGAGGAGATCCGCCAGGTGATGCAGCGGCTGGCGAGCACCCTGCCCGGGGCCGAAGTGCGGCCGCTGCGCCAGATCCAGGAGGGCGAGGCGCGGGTGCTGGGCAAGACCCGCGCCACCCTGCTGGCCAGCATCGCCCTGATCATCTTGACGGCTGCGCTCTGCCTGCTGGCTACCCTGACCGCCTGGGTGATGGAGCACCGCAAGGACTTCGCGGTCATGAAGGCGCTGGGCGCTTCGCACCGCATGGTCAACGCCTTCTTTGCTGCGCAGGCCGCCGCCCTGGGCGCGCTGGGTGCCACCCTGGGCTTCTTCCTGGGTGTGGGGGTGGCCGCCTGGATCGGGCGCGCCAACTTTCAGGCCGCGGTGACCCCGCGCCTGAGCCTCTTTCCCGCGGTGGTACTGGGCAGCATCGCGGTGGCGCTACTCGCGGCGGTGCTGCCCATGAGCATCCTGCGCCGGGTGCAGCCGGCCGCCATCCTGCGAGGTGAATGATGAGCATTGTGCTGGAGCGCGTCAGCAAGACCTACCCCGCCAAGGCCGAGGGCGACGGCGGACTCATCCGCGCCCTGGACGAGGTCTCGCTGGCGGTGGCCAAGGGCGAGTGGCTGGCGGTGATGGGACCCTCAGGTTCGGGCAAGTCCACCCTGGTGAACCTGGTCGGCTGCCTGGACCGGGCCAGCTCCGGCGTGATCCGCCTGGAGGCCCAGGACGTCTCCCGCTTCAGCGCCGCCGAGCTCAACCGCTTCCGCGCCGAGACCATCGGCTTCGTCTTCCAGCAGTTCCATCTGATCCCCTACCTGACCGCGCTGGAGAACGTGATGCTGGCGCAGTACTTCCACAGCATGACCGACGAGCAGGAGGCGCTGGAGGCGCTGCAGCGGGTGGGGCTGGGCGAGCGCGCCCGCCATCTGCCGGCGCAGCTCTCCGGGGGCGAGCAGCAGCGGGTGTGCATCGCGCGCGCCCTCATCAACGACCCCAAGATCATCCTGGCCGACGAGCCCACCGGCAACCTGGACGCCCAGAACGAGGAGATCGTGCTGCGCCTGCTGCGCGAGTTCCACCAGCAGGGCCGCACCATCGTGATGGTCACCCACGACCCGGTGGTGGCGCGGCTGGCCGACCGCCGCGTCGACCTGCACCACGGCCGTGTCACCTCCCAGGAGATCTTCGCCATGGCCGACGAACTCCAGTTCGACGAGGTGCTGGAGGAGATCTGGATCGCGCTGGAGAACGGCGAGGTGGCCGAGGTAGGACGGATGGAGGTGGAAGGAGCGCTGCCCATGGCGCTGGCCGCCGAGCGCATGCAGAAGATCGGGCTCATCACCCTGCACGAGCACGGTCCCAATCCCCATGGCCACAAGCCGGTGCTGAACCGCTGCCACGACACCCTGCGCCCGCACGGCGAGTTGCCCGCCGACGGCAGCCTGGTCATCGAGTTCACCGCCCGCGGGCGGCAGCGCGCCGCCGACATCATCCGCCGCCATCGCCTGGCCGAGCGCCTCTTCACCGAGACCCTGAACATGCAGGACGAGTCCGAGGTCGAGCAGCAGGCCTGCAAGTTCGAGCACATCCTCTCCCCCGACGCCACCGACCGTATCTGCTCCTTCCTGGGGCACCCGCGCACCTGTCCCCACGGCAGCGCCATCCCGCCGGGGCCCTGCTGCCAGCGCGAGGGCCCGGCTCGGAACTAGGAAACTCCTCCGGCCAACCCGGAGCTCGTCTCCGCCTACTCGGACATGTCTTCGGGCGGGGCGCTATTGCGGTAGGTCTGCACGATCCCATCCAGCGTGATCACGCCTACCAGTTGGCGGATGTTGGCGCGATGCACCACCGGCAGGCAGGGATAGTCGTCGATCTGGCGCAGGGCGATGTCCAGCGGGTGGTCGGGATGGACGCAGGGCATGGGGTGCAGTGAGGGGATCTCGGCCAAGGTGAGAGGGGGGCGATCGGGATTTGCGACCAGCTTCAAGCTTTCCTTGAGAAGCCCGCTCCATCGCCCTGATTTATCAACAACAAATAGAAATGCTTCCTGGCAGTCCATGACTGTGGACCAGGCCTCCACGACCGCCTGCTCGGCGCGCAGCGCGGGGGCCCCGCTGGCCCGCATAGCGTCCTCCACCCGCAGGATCACCGCCTCCCGCTCCTCCTCCATCGAGGGCAGGTGCATGCCGTCCTGCTCCGAGAGCACGTCGAAGATCGGGGTGCGCTGGAAGCCGCGCGAGATCAAGTAGGCCAGGGTGTTGGCGATGATCACCGGCAGAATGATGGAGTAGTCGCCGCTGACCTCCAGGATCATGAACACGGAGGTCAGGGGGGCACGCAGGAACCCGGCAAACAGCGTTCCCATCCCCACCAGCACATAGACGCCGATGGAGGTGCCCAGGTGGGGCAACAAAAGGTGCTCCACGCCGCCCACCGCGCCTCCGATCATGGCCCCGATGAACAGCGTGGGAGCGAACAGGCCTCCGGGCGTGCCGCTGCTGAAGGAGAAGGTGGTGGAGAGGATCTTGGCGCCGGCCAGCAGGCCCAGGATCTGCCAGGTGTACTGGCTGTGCAGGGCCTGGTCGATGTATTCGTAGCCTGCGCCCATGACCTGGGGCAGGCGCAGTCCGATCACCCCGATGATCAATCCGGCCAGGGCGGGCTGCAGGTACTGCGTCCAGCGCGGCAGCGCCTTCAGGCGCGGGCGGATCCCTCCGATGAGCTTCTGGAAGACCACCCCGGCGATGCCACCCACCACCCCCAGGGCGGCGTAGGCCAGCAGTTCGGCGGGGCTGGCCAGGTTGTAGGCCGGCACCCGGAACAAGGGCTCCGAGCCCAGGAACCAGCGCTCCACCACGACACTGGAGACGGCCGAAAGCACCACCGCTCCCAGGATGCCGGCGCTCCAGCGCCCGATGACCTCCTCGATCACGAACAGCACCGCGGTGATGGGAGCGTTGAAAGCGGCTGCCAGCCCGGCCGCCGCGCCCACCGGCGCGATCAGCCGCAGCTTCTCCCGCGAGAGACGCAGCCGCCTCCCGATGAGTGAGGCCAGCCCGGCCCCGATCTGCAGCGCGGGATCTTCCGGCCCAAGCGACTGCCCGCTGCCGATGGCCAGCCCCGCGGTGATGAATTTCCCGATCACCGTGCTGAAGGGGACATAACCGTCGAAGATGTAGAGCGCCCCCTTGGTCTGGTTCACGCCGCTGCCGCGGGCGCGGGGAAACAGGTGGATGACCAGCACCGCGATCACCAGGCCCGCCAGCGAGGGCGCCAGCAGGACCCGCAGGGGTGAGGGCGCCAGGGCGGAGCCCAGCAGCCACAGTCGCCCCCAGTCGATGGCGATGCGGAAGCACACCACCGCCAGCCCCGCGAAGATCCCGATGATGACGGCCAGCAGCAGAAAGAGTTGCTCTTCCCCCATCCACAGCGGCCGCCGACCGGAGGTGGCCTGCGGGTTGGCTGCCGGCGCGCTTGCGGGACCGTTCATTGGCTGCCCTCGTGCCGCCTCCGCGCGATGTACCACAGGGCCTGGTCGGCTCCGGTGGGTGGTCCGCAGCGGGCCGCGGTGGTGCTCTCCACGTCCAACAGCCACTCCCAGGCGCCCTGCATCAGGTCGGGATCGCGCAGAAAGCTGGCGGCGCTGGGCCGCGGACGCAGGAGCCGGGCGCGCGCTGCCAGTCCCTGCAGCTCCGTCTTCGCCTGCGGGACATCCAGGGACTCGCCCGCCTGTTGGGCGCACGCCCGCAGGCGCTGCCCAGCCCGCTGGTAGTCTTGCCAGCAGCGGTCGGCGCGTTGCCTGGCATTGAGGTTGGGAGCGAAGGGGTCGGCCTCCAGGATCGCAGTGCAGAGCTGCAGCAGGTCGGCGCTGGCGGAGTCCGCCGGGTCCTCGTGCACCACCCGCTGCAGGTGGCGCTGCGCGTCACGGTAGTCGCCCAGCCGGAAGGAGGCCAGGCCGGCGCCCGCTTCCGCGCTCGCGGCCTTGGGGTCCAGTCGCAGGGCCCCATGAAACTGCTCGAGGGCGCGATTGGGGTTTCCGGCTTGCAGGAAGAGCCGGCCGATCTGTGTGAGCAGGGCGGGATCGCGTGGAGCATTGGCCGCCAGCGTGATCAGGTCGGCTTGGGCCCCGGCATCGTCATGCTCGCGTACCAGGAACTGCGCGAACTCCAACCGCACCGCCAGGCGGTGCGCCATGGGATCGTCCTCCCAAACGCCGTAGATGGAGTTGTTGAAATAGCGCCGGGCTTCGGAGCTGTTGCCGCTGCTCGCGGCCAGCCGCGCCAGTTGCAGGTTGATGATGCCGCTGGCCGGCTGCTGCGCCCACAGGGTCAGCAGGTAGGCGCGCGCTTCCTCGGTGCGCTGCGCGGCCAGCAGCGCGTCGATCAGGCGGAGGTGGTAGCGGGGGTCGCCGCGGGAGAACTGCAGCGCGTTCCGGAAATCGTCGATGGCCGCCTGCGCCTGCCCCGCCCCCAGGTCGCTCTCGCCCCGCGCGAACCACAGCCGCCCCTCGTGGTCCTGGTGACGGTGGAAGGCGGAGACCAGGACCCCGGTGAGGGCGAAGAACACCACCGCCAGCAGGCCCAGGAATAGCAACAGCAAAGACTCCTGGCGGACCCCCAGGCGGGTTCGTTCTCCGGCGCGGCAGAAAGGACACGCGGCGTCTCGGTCATCGAGGAGCGCGCCGCAGTGTGGGCACTGACCTGGTTCGGGCATCCGGATGCAGTCTATCGTAAGCCGATAAACCGCCCTCCGGCAAGATGGGTCCTCGGCCCGCGAACCAGCCGCGACAGCAGATCAGTACAGGTGGAAGTTGACTTCGACGTTGATGGCGACGGCCACCGGCTTGCCGTCCTTCTGGGCGGGCTCAAAGCGCCAGGTGCGGACCGCCTCCAGGGCCTTCTCGTCCAAGCCCATGCCCAGGGAGCGGGCGACGCGGATGTCGCGCGGGTGCCCGGCCGCATCCACCACCACGTAGAGCACACAGGTGCCCTGGTACTTGGCCTTGCGGGCCTCCTCGGAGTACTCGGGGTCGGGCGAGTAGAGGATGCGCGGCGCCGAGACTCCGCCGCCCACCCGGAAGATGCCGCCGCCGATGCCACCGCCGCGGCCGGGTCCCACGCCGGGACCGATGCCGGAGCCCACCCCGCCGCCCTCGCCCGAGCCGATGCCGCCGCCCGAACCGGTCCCGTTGGAGGGCGGGCCCATCACCTTGGAGAGCGGGTCGCCCAGTTGCGGCACGTTGGGCATCGGTACCTTGACCTGCGGCGGCACCACCACCGTAGGTTCCATGGGCAGCCGGGGATTCATGTTGCGGATCACCACTGCGGGTGGGGTGAACTGCTCCATGGCGCGCTTGGGCAGCTTGCCGAAGGAAGCCGCGAGCTTGTCGCGGTCGCCGCCGCCGCCGCCGCCGCCGATGGTGTCGTTCTTCTTGTTGGAGAGCGGGACGTAGGGCGAGATATCGTCCGGGGAGATCAGCGATACCGACTGCTGCTGCACCACCTGCTTCACCATGCGCGCGCCCAGGATGGTGGCCCCCACCATCCCGCCCACGAACAGCAGGTGCAGCGCCAGGCTGCCCGCCGCCGCCTGGCGGGTGAAGTTGTAGTCGCCCCAGATGCTGCGTACCGGGATAGGCTTGG
>DATIWW010000513.1:0-5582 GCA_035519175.1 Terriglobales bacterium | reverse complement strand
CGCGCGCTATCTCAAGCCCGCGGACGTGGGCGAGCCGGCCGATCTGGTGGTCGTGGACGTCTCGTTCATCTCTGCTACACTCGTGCTGCCGGCGGTGATAAGAGCCGTCCGCCATCAGCCGTCAGCCCGCAGGGAACCCTTGGACCTGATCGTGCTGGTCAAGCCGCAGTTCGAGGCGGGGAGAGGCAAGGTGGGCAAGGGCGGGATCGTGCGCGATCCCGAGGTGCAGCAGGCGGCGGTGGAGCGCGTGCGGCGCGCGGTGGAAGGACTGGGCGGGCGGGAGATCGAGGTCATCGACTCGCCCATCCTGGGGGCGGAAGGGAACCGGGAGTTCCTGCTGCATGCGAGATTCGACCGCGGCCAGGAATCGGACGAATCGGGTGGTCTGGTGATGGGGTGATCGAAAGGCGATGAAGACCGCGGCCATCATTTCGAAACCAGGCAAGCGCGAGCTGGAGAGCATCGTGCCGCAGGTGGCGGCCTGGCTCAAGGCGCGCGGCTACGAGGTCGCGGCCGACCAGGAGACCGCGGCCTACCTGCCCCAGGTGGCGGTGGTCGCGCGCGAGAAGATGGCGGAGAAGAGCCCCGAGTTCGCGCTGGTGCTGGGCGGCGACGGCACCATGCTGGCGGCGGCGCGCGCCGTCGACCAGGCCGGTATCCCCATCATGGGGGTGAACGTGGGGGCGCTGGGCTTCCTCACCGAGATCCCTCTGGACGAGCTGTATCCCACCCTGGAGGCGCTGGTGGAGAACCGCTGCCAGGTGGAGACGCGCTCCATGATCCACTGCCACCTGATGCGCGGCGGGGAGCGCATCGCCCACTACGATGCCATGAACGACGCGGTGGTGGGCAAGAGCGCCATCGCCCGCATGATCGAGTTCGAGGTGCGGGTGGACAAGGACTTCATCGCCAGCTACAAGGCCGACGGGCTCATCGTCTCCACTCCCACGGGCTCGACCGCCTACTCGCTGGCCGCCGGCGGGCCCATCCTGGCCCCGGACGTGGACGCCTTCATCATCACCCCCATTTCGCCGCACGCGCTCACCCACCGGCCGCTGGTGGTGAAGGACACCTCCGAGGTGAGGATCCTGGTCAAGAGCGTAGGCGAGGAGGCGTTCCTGACCGTGGACGGGCAAGTGGGGGTCGCGGTGCTGGACGGCGACGAGGTCACCTGCAGGCGGTCAGCGCGGCAGGTACGCCTGCTGCGCCTCACTCGCCGCACCTTCTTCGACGTGCTGCGCGCGAAACTGAAGTGGGGACAGCGCTAGAGCAGTCGCTGGTAGTTAGTAGTTGGCAAAGCCCTTCTACGCACAGCCAAATAGCTGACAACCTATCAAGTAACACTTCATACCTCCTGGCGGAGGAGATCGGCGAGCGCCTGGCGGCGGCGGATGAGGCGGGCGCGCGCGCCTTCCACCAGCACCTCGGCGGCCAGCGGGCGGGAGTTGTAGTTGGAAGCGAGGGACATGCCGTAGGCGCCGGTGTCGAGCACGGCCAGCAGGTCGCCGGGGGCGGGCGCGGGCAGGCGCCGGCCGCGCCCCAGGAAGTCGCCGGTCTCGCAGATGGGCCCTACCACGTCAAAGACGCCGGTCGCCGGTCGCCGGCCGCCTGCAGGGGCGCTGACCGGCACGATCTCGTGGTAGGCGTCGTAGAGGGCGGGCCGGAGCAGGTCGTTCATGGCCGCATCCACCACCAGGAAGTGGCGGCGGCCGTCGCGCTTGAGATAGAGCACGCGGGTGAGGAGGGCGCCTGCCGGCCCCACGAGGGCGCGGCCGGGCTCCAGGAGCAGATGAACACCCAGACCGCGCAGAGGCGCGCTGAGCGCGCGTGCGTAGGCTGAAAACGCCGCTGCGCGCCCGTCGCGGTAGGGAATCCCCAGCCCTCCGCCCAGGTCGAGGCAGCCGATGCGGTGGCCGTCGGCGCGCAGCACGCGGACCAGCCCGGCCAGGCGGCGGGCCATCCCGGCAAAGGGCGCGAACGAGGTGATCTGCGAGCCGATGTGGGCGCTGACCCCGGCGACTTCCAGGTACTTCTCCTGCGCGGCGCGACGATAGAGCTTGCGGGCCTCCGCCAGAGGTACGCCGAACTTGTGTTCCAGCCGCCCGGTGGAGATGTGCGGGTGGGTCGAGGCATGGACGTCGGGATTCACGCGCAGGGCGACGCGGGCGTGGCGGCGCCAGCGGGCGGCGCGCGCGGCCAGCAGCTCGACTTCGCCCTCGCTCTCGAGGTTGAACATGAGGATGCCGGCGCGCAGGGCGGCATCCAGCTCGGGCGCGGTCTTGCCCACCCCCGAGAAGACGACCTTGCTCAGCGCGCGCGGGGCGGCGCGCAACACGCGCTCCAGCTCGCCGCCGGAGACCACGTCGAAGCCGGCGCCCATCTCCGCCAGCAGGCCGAGCAGCGCCAGGCTGGAGTTGGCCTTCACCGAGTAGCAGACGGTGTGAGCGAGAGGGATGGCACGGTCGAAGGCGTGGTAGCGCCGGCGGATGGTGGTTGCCGAATAGACGTAGAGGGGCGTGCCGAAGCGCTCCGCCAGGCCCGCCAAGGGAAGGCGCTCGCAGCAGAGACGCGAGCCGCGGTAGACGAACGCTGGTGGACGCGGGGAAGACATGAGAGAGGGATTATAAGTCGCCAGTCGCCAGCGAAGGCGAAAGCAGAAGGCAAGAAGCCAAGAGCTAATAGCCAGAAGCTAGGAGCTTCTCGCCTTGTGGCGGGAAGTCTCCAGGCCGGCCTCGCGGATCTTCAGGGCGACGACGGTCTGGTCGTCGAAGGGGCGGGTGCCATGGGCGTGCTTGCCCACCGCCTGGAAGATGGCGGCGACCACGTCGTCGGCGGAGCCGCGCCAGGAGCGGGCCACGATCTTCTCCACGGCGCCGCGGCCGAAGGGCTCGCCCTTGCGGTTGACGGCGTCGAGAATGCCGTCGCTGAAGAAAACCACCAGGTCGCCGGGCAGGGTCAGGACCTGCTGCTCCTCGTAGGAGCTGTCCTTGAACATGCCGCAGGGCAGGCCGGTGACGTCGATCATGTGCAATTCACCGTTGTGGCAGAAGATGGGGCGAGGCAGGCCGGAGTTGGCCACGTGCAAGGCCCGGCGAGCGTCGTCCCAGACGGCGTAGATCAGGCTGACGAACTGGGACTCCAAGCCGCGGCCGGCGACGGCGGAGTTCACCGCGGCCAGCATCTGCGCGGGGAAGGGCTCGCGGGCGGCGGTGAGGCGCACGATGCCGCTGACCAGGGCGGCGTAGAGGGCGGCGGGCGCGCCCTTGCCGCTGACGTCGCCCACCGCGATGGCGGTGCGCCCCTGGGAGTAGGGCAGGAAATCGTAGAGGTCGCCGCCCAGGGTCAGGGCGGGAACGAACTTGGCGGCCAGCCCGGCGTTGCCCAGCTTGGGGCGGCCGGCGGGCAGCAGCCGCTGCTGCACCTCGCGGGCCATGGCCAGGTCGCGCTCCAGACGCTGTTCTTCCTTGGCGATGCGCTCGTAGAGGCGGGCATTCTCGATGGCGATGGCGATCTGCGCCGCCAGCGTGCTCAGCGTGCGCACGTGGTCGTCGGTGAAGAAGGCGCGGCGGGTGTGCTCCAGGTCGAGCACCCCGATCACCTTGTCCTTGTAGACCAGGGGGACGCAAAGTTCGGAGCGGGTTTCGGGGTTGAGCTGGATGTAGCGCGCGTCCCTGCTGACGTCGGGGACCAACACCGCCTTCTTGTGCTGGGCGGCATAGCCCACCAGGCCGCGCCCCAGAGGGATCTCGTGCTTCAGGTGCACGCTCTCGTTGAAGCGCAGGGAGAAGCGATGGATGAGCTTCTCGCCGGCGGAGTCGAGCAACAGGATGGAGAACATCTGGTAATCGATGAGGCGGCCCAGGGATCCGGCGACGCGCTCCAGCAGGCGGTCGAGGTTGAGGATGGAGGTCAGCTCGCGGCTGATCTCGTTCAAGACCTCGAGGGTCTGGGCCTGGCGCACGACCCGGGTGTAGAGGCGGGCGTTCTCGATGCCGATGGCGATGCGCGAGGCCACCAGCGCCAGCAGGCGTGCGTGCTCGGGCTGGAAGTAGGCAGGCGCGGTGGCCTGCAGGTCCATCACCCCGATGACCCGGTTCTTGGTGATCAGCGGAATGGCTAGCTCGGAGCGCACCTTGGGATGGGCATTGATGTAGCCACGAAAGCGGCTGACGTCGCGGACGAGCAGGACTTCGCGGCTCTCCGCTGCCTGGCCCACCACGCCCTGGCCCAGCTTGGGGCGCAGCTTCTGGGCCTCCGCAGTGTGGCCCACGGAGAAGCGGAAGCGCAGTTCCTGGGTGCGCTCGTTGAGCAGCAGGATGGCGAAGATCCGGTAGTCGATGACCTGGCGCACCAGCTCCGCCACCCGCTGCAGCAGGCTGTCGAGGTCGAGAGTGGTATTGACGGCGTCGGCGACCTCGAGCAGAAAGGGCTCCACGCCGGGCGCAGGCGCGGGGGCGGGCGCCGCCGCGCCCTGCGGGGCGCGTTCCTTCACCGGCACGGGTTGGGTGGGAGGCTTCATGGGACGGGCAAGGCTCATGATAGCAGGCGGGGTTGGGCGGGTGTCTGAGCTGCGCGGTCCGCTGCCATAGGCCAAACTCACCCGGGATTGTCATCCTTCCGCCGACCGGAGGGAGGCGGGAGGATCTGGCGATGTGGCCTGTGCCACCGGGGCAGGTGGTGCCGGCGATATCATCAGATCTTCCGCTCGGCTTCGCCTCGCGAAGGATGACAGCACGAGAGAGTGTCGTCTAGCGCGGGGATTCCGGCGCGCCCAACTCGCGCACGATCTGGGAGGCGGTGGAGGTGCCGAGGCGGTTGGCGCCCGCATCGATCATGGCCAGGGCGTCGGCCAGGGTGCGGATACCGCCGGCGGCCTTGACCCCGCAGCGCTCGCCTACCACGCCGCGCATGAGGGTGACGTCCTCGGCGGTGGCCCCGCCGCCGGCCAGTCCGGTGGAGGTCTTGACGAAGTCGGCGCCGGCGGCGACCGACAGTTCGCAGGCCACGATCTTTTCGTCCAGGGTGAGCAGGCAGGTCTCGAGGATGACCTTGAGCAGGGCGCCGGCGCCGTGCGCCACTTCGACCACGGCGCGGAGATCGAGTTCGACGCGCTGGCGCTCGCGCGACTTAAGCGCCCCGATGTTCATCACCATGTCGAGCTCCCGGGCGCCCAGCCGGAGCAATTCGGCGGCTTCGTAGCGCTTCACCGAGGTCGTGTTCGCGCCCAGGGGAAAGCCCACGGGCGCCCCCGTGCGCACCGGCGTCCCTTGGAGCAGGGAAGCCGCCAGCGGGACATACGAGGGATGGACGAAGACGGTGGCGAAGCTGTAGTGCGCGGCCTCGCGACAGAGGCCGGCGACTTGGGCGCTGGTGGTCTCGGGGCGCAGCAGGGTGGAATCCAGGCAGCGGGCGAGGGAACGCCAGTCGCGGGTATTGATCTCGGCGCGGCCGGAAACGGTAGTCAGGGTCGACATGGCCGAAAGGAGATTGTAACTCCGATCGGGTCATCGGGTAGTCCGACAACATAGAAGGCGTCATCCTGAGGTCCTTTAGGGCCGAAGGACCTCGCGGGTAGCACCCAG
>DATIWW010000512.1:0-2625 GCA_035519175.1 Terriglobales bacterium | reverse complement strand
TCGATCTGCATGGCTTCGATCGATTTGGCGCGCTCGTCTTTCTCCTGGCCTTTGCGGGAGAAGATCTTCACGTCCACGATCGTGCCCTCGATGCCCGGAGGGCAGGTCAGCGGGGCGTCGCGCACGTCTCCGGCTTTTTCGCCGAAGATGGCGCGCAGCAGCTTCTCTTCCGGCGTGAGCTGGGTCTCGCCCTTGGGCGTGACCTTGCCCACCAGGATGTCGCCCGCCTTGACCGTGGCCCCGATGCGGATGACGCCGCTCTCGTCCAGGTCGCGCAGCGCCGATTCGCTCACGTTGGGAATGTCGCGCGTGATTTCCTCGGGGCCGAGCTTGGTGTCGCGGGCCTCGATCTCGAACTCTTCGATGTGAATGGACGTGTAGTAATCGTCTTTCACCAGGCGTTCGGAGACCAGGATTGCGTCCTCGAAGTTGTAGCCGCGCCACGGCATGAAAGCCACCAGGACGTTGCGTCCCAGCGCCAGCTCGCCGTGATCGGTGCAGGGGCCGTCGGCGATCACCGTGCCCTTGCCCACGCGCGCGCCCTTCTTCACGATGGGCTTCTGGTTGATGCACGTGTTCTGGTTGGAGCGCTTGAACTTGGTCAGGGTGTAGATGTCGGAACCGACCTCGCGCGACAGCTGTCCGGGATGGTGCTCGCCCTCGACCCGCACGATGATGCGCTCGGAGTCCACCGAGTCCACGATGCCGGCGCGCCGCGCCAGCACCACCGCCCCGGAATCGCGCGCGGTGACGCCCTCCATGCCGGTGCCCACCAGCGGGGCCTCCGCCCGCAGCAGGGGCACCGACTGGCGCTGCATGTTGGCGCCCATGAGGGCGCGGTTGGCGTCGTCGTGCTCCAGGAAGGGCACCAGCGAGGCCGCCACCGAGACCAGTTGCTTGGGGCTGACGTCGATGTAGTCCACCTCGTCGCGGTGCACCAGCACGAAGTTGCCGGCCTTGCGGGCGTTGACCAGCTCGGCCACCAGGCGCTCGCGCTCGTCCAGCTCGACGTTGGCCTGCGCGATCACGTGCCGGTCTTCCTCCCAGGCCGAAAGGTAGAAGGAGTAGGGTTCGTACTCGGCCTGGCGGCGCCGCTTCTCCTTGAGTTCGGCATTGGTCTTCTCGACCTCGTGCTTCTCCACGTGGTCGCCGACGCGGTGCTCGCTGTCGCCGGCGTTGACGATGCTGACGAAGTCCTGCACCTTCCCGCTCTTCACCCGCCGGTAGGGCGACTCGATGAAGCCGTAGTCGTTGATGCGGGCGTAGCAGGAGAGCGAGGAGATGAGCCCGATGTTGGGCCCTTCCGGCGTCTCGATGGGGCAGATGCGCCCGTAGTGGGTGGGGTGCACGTCGCGCACCTCGAAGCCGGCGCGCTCGCGCGAGAGCCCGCCCGGGCCCAGTGCCGAGAGCCGCCGCTTGTGCGTGATCTCCGAGAGCGGGTTGGTCTGGTCCATGAACTGGGAGAGCTGCGAGGAGCCGAAGAACTCGCGGATGGCCGCCATCACCGGCTTGGCGTTCACCAGGTCGTGCGGCATGGCCGTCGACATCTCCTGGTAGACGCTCATCTTCTCCTTGATGGCGCGCTCCATGCGCACCAGGCCGATGCGGAACTGGTTCTCCAGCAGCTCGCCCACCGCGCGCACGCGCCGGTTGCCCAGGTGATCGATGTCGTCCACCGCGCCCAGGTTCCGGCGCAGCTTGAGCAGGTAGCGGATGGTGGCGTAGAAGTCCTCGGGCTCCAGCGTCCGGTTGTCGAGGTTGGTGGCGTCCGCCTTCTCGAAGAGCTTGATGTTGAACTTCAGCCGGCCCACGCGCGAGAAGTCGTACTTGCGCGAGTCGAAGAACATGCCGTGGAAGAGCGAGGTGGCGGTGTCCAGGGTGGGCGGATCGCCCGGCCGCAGCTTGCGGTAGATCTCGATCAGCGCTTCCTGCGGGGTCTTCACCCCGTCGCGCTTGAGGGTCTGGCTGATGACCACGCCCACGTCGTCGCGCTCGGGGAAGAAGAGGTGCAATGCGGCGATGCCGGCGTCGGCCAGCTTGGCCAGCTTGTCGGTGGTGACCTCGGAGTTGGCCTCGAGCAGCACCTCGCCGCTGGAGGTATCGACCACGTCGGCGGCGGTGTAGGCGCCTTCCAGGTCGCTCGCGTCCACCTCGATCTCGGTGAGCTTGGCCTTGTGGATCTCCTTGAGGATGGCGGGAGTGATCTTGCGCCCGCTGTGCGCGATCTCTTCCCCGCCCTTGCTGGCGATGCGGCGCGCCAGCTTCATGCCCACCAGGTTGGTGGGCTTCTCCGAGCCCGGCTCCAGCGTCCACAGCAGCTTCTTGTCGCGCAGCGCCACCTTGTCCACGGTGTAGAAGGTGCGCAGGATGTCCTCGTCGGAGCGCAGCCCCAGGGCGCGCAGGAAGATGGTGCCCAGGAACTTGCGCTTGCGGTCGATGCGCACGTACAGGATGTTCTTCTGGTCGTACTCGAACTCCACCCAGGAGCCGCGGTAGGGGATGATTTTGCCCAGGAAATAGGTACGCTGGTTGGCGGTCTCGAAAAATACGCCCGGCGAGCGGTGTAACTGGCTGACGATCACGCGCTCCGTGCCATTGATGATGAAGGTGCCGTTCTGCGTCATC
>DATIWW010000511.1:0-2871 GCA_035519175.1 Terriglobales bacterium | reverse complement strand
GCTCGCGCAGCTACTCGCGCGGGCGCTACAGCGTGAAGCAGGAGCGCTGCCTGCACCACTTCCACCGCCTGTACGCCGCGGCCCTGGCGGGCGCGTAACACCCGGCAGGTGACCCCTCCCGTTTTGGAACTCACAGCCGTGCGTGACCGGCGTCATGGACGAGAGGTCGCATCCAGCGCGAGACTGGCAGTGTAGGTAGGAGGTCAGCCATGTCCTCCTCGGCTCTGGCATATCGCCTCGACCCCTGGTACGTCTCGGAGCTGGATCTCCCCAGCAAGGGCAGCCCCAAGGAAAAGCTGAAGTTCATGCTGCACTGGGCGGTGCTGGCGCCCTCCAGCCACAACGCCCAGCCCTGGCTCTTCAATCTGACGGAGGACGCGGTCGAACTCTACGCCGACCGCCAGCGCTCCCTGCCGCAGGCCGATCCCGAAGACCGCGAGCTGATCCTGAGCTGCGGCGCGGCGCTGTTCCTGCTGCGCGTCACCCTGCACCACTTCACCTACAGCGGCGAGGTGGAATGCTTCCCCGAGCCCCACGACCAGAACCTGCTGGCCCGCGTGCGGCTGGGGGGGCGCGAGGTGCCTTCCCCGGAGAACGAGGAACTGTTTCACGCCATCCTGAAGCGGCGCACCAACCGCCAGCGCTTCGAGCGCTGGAGGGTGGCGGCGGCGCTGGTGGCGGGGCTGGAGGAGGCAGCGGCGGCCGAAGGCGCCTGCTGGCGCGCCATCCGCGACCAGCAGGAGCGCGACGCGGTGGCTGCCCTGGTGGCCGAAGGCGACCGCGTGCAGATGTCGGACCGCGCCTTCCGCCTGGAGCTGGCGACCTGGATGCGTCCCAACCGCAGCCAGAGCCGTGATGGCATCCCCGGCTACGGCCTGGGCCTGGGCGAGCTGGCTGCCTATGCCGGGCCGCTGCTGGTGCGCACCTTCGACATGGGGGAGCGGCGGGCCGCCCGCGACCACGAGATCGCCGAGGGCTCGCCCTTGCTGGCGGTGCTGGCCACCGACTACGACCGTCCCGCCGACTGGCTGGCGGCGGGGCAGGCGCTGGGCCGGGTGCTGCTGCGGGGGCGCGCCGACGGGGTTTCTGCCTCCTATCTCAACCAGCCCATCGAGGTGGCGGAGCTGCGCCCCAAGCTGCGCGACGCCCTCGGTCTTGCCGGCTTCCCGCAACTGCTGCTGCGCCTGGGCTACGGGCGCGATCCCAAGCCCACCCCGCGGCGGCCGCTGGAGGAAGTGCTGATCTAGGGCGCGCCTCATTCCGTGCCGTGGAGAGCTACAATCGGCGCGCTTGGAGGTGCGCCATGTTTCAGCGATTTGCCGCCGCATGTACGGTCGCCTCTGTGCTCATCGCCGCGGCCGCAGCCGTCAGCCGGCTGGCGCGGTTTCCGGCTGAGGGCGCTTCGTTGCTGACCACGGCCTGGTGCTTGGTTCCGGTCGCCTGGGGAATCTGGGCGATGCTGGCGCCCTCACACTGGGTCCCGGGCCGCTTGCCGATCTGGGGAGCGATCCTGGGCGTGGCCGCGGGCGTCGTGGCCGGCCCGGTGCTCGACATCCCGCTTCGCACCGGCGGGTGGAGCAGCATCCGCTGGATCCCCCTGATCGTCGGACCCATCTTCTACTACCTGCTGTGGCTGCTGGTCGCGAGTGCGTATCGCTCGCTCGAGACGGCGGAGCGCCGCGCGTAGTCAGGGAAAGAGCGCCAGTTGTTGGAGCGCCCCCGGGCCGGCGGGGTATTCGCGTGGCGCTTCGCTGTGCAGTCTCCCCGCCAGCCCGTACTTCCTCTTCAGCTCCGAAACCAACTGCGCGATGCGCTTGCGGTAGGAGGCCGGCAGGAAGGCGCGGTCGGCGTAGCGGCGGCGGTAGGCCTGGACCAGCGCGGGGAACTCGCGGTCCAGGAAGGGCAGGAAGACGCTCGCCGAGCAGGGCTTGAGGAAGAGCGGGTTGGCGAAGAGGTGCCTGGCGCCGGCCTGGGCGGCGGCGCGGACCACCGCCTCCAGGTCGCGGGGCTTGTCGGTGATGCCCGGCAGGACGGGGCAGCAGCTCACGCTGGTGGTGATGCCGGCCTGGCTGAGCTGGCGCACTGCCTCCAGGCGCAGGTCGGGACGGGGGGCGCGCGGCTCCAGGATGCGCGCCAGACGCGCGTCCAGCGTGGTGACGGTCACACTCACACCCAGACGGTTGTGGCGCGCGATCTCCTGCAGCAACTCCAGGTCGCGCACCACCAGGTTGGACTTGGTGATCAGGCTGAGGGTCAGGCCGTGATGGCGGGCCAGTTCCTCCAGGATGCCGCGCGTGACCTCGAACTGGCGCTCGGCGGGCTGGTAGGGGTCGGTGGCGGTGCCGATGGCGATCTCTTCGCCCGGCTTGACCCGGCGCAGGTCGCGGCGCAGCAGCCAGCCGGCGTTCTGCTTCACATAGATCTGGTGCTCGAAGGCGGCGGGGTCGCGCAGTTCCATGAACTCGTGGGTGTAGCGGGCGTAGCAGTACTGGCAGGCGAACTCGCAGCCGCGATAGGGATTGATGGTCCAGGGGAAGGGGACGCGGGCGGAGTCGCAGCGGTTGAGCAGGCTGCGCACCGGCAGGGAGAGGTACTCGACCTGGCGTGCCTGACGCAGGGACTCGCCCTGGGCGGCCAGGCGGGCGATGCCCACCCGGCGGCTGGGGGAGGGCTCGAAGAGGGAAAGCGCGGAGGAGGGCATAGGCGGCTCGTATTCGCTTTTTGTTCGCCTATGATAGTTTCGCGGCGGCACCTCTGTCAAGGGCTGGAGAGCAAAGGCCGGGAGGGGAATGACTTCGCGCCGCCGCTACTTCCCGTATTGCGCGCGCATTTTGGCCAACGACTTGGCGAGCAGCGTCTTCAGGACCTTGG
>DATIWW010000510.1:0-6914 GCA_035519175.1 Terriglobales bacterium | reverse complement strand
GCCTGACGCGCGGCGAATTTCAGCAATTCTTGGGTCATGCCCGCGGCTCGCTGCTGGAGATGCAGACACAGTTGGCCATCTCTCTCGATCTTGGATATCTCTCCGACATCGACTTCAACAGGCTGGAAGAGCAGAGCGCGGAGGTGTTGCGGCTCATCAACGGGCTGCTCGAGTCCTTGCGAATCCGAGCCGCTGCCGGCTGACCGCGCGCCGATCATTTGAAACTCGAAACTTGAAACTCGAAACCAAGGCCGACTGTGCCTGAACTCATCGTGTTCCGTAAACCGCTGGAGGGCGTCGAGCGGCCTCAGATGGAGGCCGATGTCGTCATTGTGGGTGGTGGCCCAGCGGGCTTGGCATGTGCTCTCCGGCTTTCGCAACTGATTGACCAGCACAACGCCGCACATCCCGAGCAGCAACTCAGCAAAGAGAACATCTACGTGCTGGAGAAGGCGCGCGAGATAGGGCAGCACTGCCTGTCGGGCGCGCTGCTGGACCCGCGCTCCATGCGCGAACTGCTTCCCGGCTTCGAGAAGGAAGCGCCGCTCGACGCCGAGGTCACCAAGGAGTCGGTCTACTTCTTCACCCGCAAGGGCAAGTTCAAGCTGCCCATCACGCCGCCGCCCTTGCGCGACCACGGCAACTACGTGATCTCGCTCAACCGCTTCGCCAAGTGGCTGGGGCAGAAGGTGGAGGCCGCGGGCATCACCATCTTCAGCGGCTTTGCCGGCTCGGAATTGCTCTACGACGGCGAGCGCGTCGCCGGGGTGCGCACCGACGACAAGGGCGTGGACAAGCGCAACCAGAAGAAGGCCAACTTCGAGCCCGGCTACGACCTGAAGGCGAAGGTCGTGATCCTGGCCGAAGGCGCGCGCGGCTCGCTCACCAAGCAGCTCAGCGCGCGCTTCCAGCTCGACCGCGACCGCAATCCCATGACCTACGGCGTGGGCGCGAAGGAACTGTGGGAGTTGCCGGCGGGACGGCTGGCGGCGGGCGAGGTCATCTACACCATGGGCTGGCCGCTGACCACCAAGGAGTACGGCGGGGCCTGGATCTACGGCGGCAAGGACAACGTGGCCTCGCTGGGCTTCGTCACCGGGCTCGACTATCCCGATCCGCGCCTCGATCCCCAGCGCGTGCTGCAGGAGTTCAAGAAGCATTCCTTTGTCAGCCAACTGTTGGAGGGCGGGAAGATGATCCGTTACGGGGCGAAGTCGCTACCCTACGGCGGCTGGTGGGCCATCCCGCCGGTGGCGGGCGACGGCTGGCTCATCCTGGGCGACTCGGCCGGCTTCCTGAACTCGCAGCGGCTCAAGGGCATCCACCTGGCCATCAAGAGCGGCATGCTGGCGGCTGAGACCGCCTTCGATGCCATGGTGAAGAGCGACTTCTCGAAGGCCACGCTGGCCTCGTACGCGGACAAGGTGGAGCAGAGCTGGATCAAGCAGGAATTGTGGCGGGTACGCAACTTCCACCAGGGCTTCGAGCACGGCTTCTGGCGCGGAATGTTCCACGCGGGCCTGCAGCAGATGACGGGCGGGCGCGGGCTGCACGCGCGCTATCCCTCCACCGCCGGGCACGCGCGCATGAAGAAGCTGGCCGAGCTGCCGGCGGACGGCGGCGCCGAGGCCCACCTCATCGGTCCGGCCAAGGGCGACGGCAAGCTCACCTTCGACAAGCTCACCGACCTCTATCACTCCGGCACCAAGCACGAGGAAGACCAGCCCGCGCACCTGGTCATCGACGACACCAACATCTGCAACACGCGCTGCGTGGCCGAGTTCGGCAACCCCTGCCAGAACTTCTGCCCGGCCAATGTGTACGAGATGGAGGAGGCGTCGGAGGGGAAGCGCATCCATCTGAACCCCTCCAACTGCGTGCACTGCAAGACCTGCGACATCATGGACCCCTACCAGATCATCACCTGGGTGCCGCCGGAGGGCGGCGGGGGCCCGAACTACGACGGGATGTGACGCCGTTCTGCGGGCGTCTGAGCGCGCAGGCGTCATTCTGAGCGAAGCGAAGGATCTATGTTTCCGCGCTCGTCCTCGCTGCGCCCTCGCTGCGCTCCGGGCTCGCTCGGACGCGGTTCTCTTAGCCACTTACCCAGGACTCCGCGCGCCGGGCGCGCTCCGTCCTGGGCTATTGCCAATCGCCGCCTTGCGGCGGCTGGGCGCTTCCTCTCGCCCTCGGCTGGCGCCTCGGGGTCGGTCGCCGCGCCCTCTCCCGCGCCTTCCAGTTCCCGGCACTTACGTGCCGGGCTGGGTTCTGCCGCCCGGAGGGCTGGCAACTGGCACCTTGAGGTCAGGTCCTGCCTCCCTACGTGCCCTTTGTGGTTAAATATTGGTTCACCCCATGAAGCTGAAATCTGCCGTCTTCCTCGCGGTTCTCCTGCTGGTCTCATCCGCGGCCCTGGCCGCCGACTGCGCGCACGGAGTAGGAGGCGCAGCAAAGCCGTTGTGGGACGGCTACGTGGAGCAGGTCGGCCCCGCTTCCCAGGAGGGCGTCTGCCGCGCCGCCCTGCTGGCCCCCGACGGCAGCACGGTGTACGAGGTCACTGGGGTGAACGCGTCGCTCAGCCCGGCCACCGGCAGCGACATCACCAACGACGGCAAGCTCGACGTGGTGTTGCAGACCGACTCCGGCCCGGAGCAGTGCTGCTACCTCTATGCCCTCGTGACTCCGGGCATGACCCCGCCGCTGCAGCGCGAGTTCCGCACCTCGGTGGAGCTGAGCTTCGGGGATCGCGACGGCGACGGCAAGATCGAGATCTGGGCGCGCGACTTCGCCTTCTATGGTTTCGATCACCTGCTGCGCGAGCAGTCGCCCGCTCCCCTGGTGGTCTTCCGCCTGAAGGACGGCAACCTGTTCAATGTGAGCCAGGCTTTCTGGACCGACTACGAGGCCGACATCACCCAAGCCAAGTCGCAGATGGGCAAGAAGGCCCTGGAGGACTTCACCGGCAGCCCCACCCCTGATGTGAGTCAGGGCAGCGGCTACGGCGCCAACGTTCCCGGAGGCGGTGCGTCGGGCGGCGGGAAGGGTCCGCTGGACCCGGAGGAGTTGCGCCGCCGCAACGAGACTGAAGGCCTGGTGCTGCAGGTGATCCTCGACTATCTCTACGGGGGCCGGGGCTCGCAGGGCTGGCAGTACCTGTCCGAAGTCTGGCCCACGCTGGACAAGCAGCGCGCCCGCCAGGAGATCCTGAAGGCGCGCATGAGCGGCATTCTGGCGGAGATCAACCGCACCAGCCCGCCCGGCAAGTGAGGCCGGGCGCTGCCCGCAAAAAATCGCAGCCCGCAAGCGGGCGCCAGCGTCTATAATCCGGGGGTTGTTTCCGACCGCCGGGTCCCCCCGGGCATACCCGGGACCAGGCGGCGGTTCCGGTCCCGCCGAGCGGGACGGACGAGGGTGCCGGGGGAAACGCCGGCGCCTCCCGCGTCTCGCAAGAGATGCTTGGAAAGGAAACCACCCGCGCTGCCTGCCCCGGCGGCGTCGCCGGTCTTCCTTCCCTCGCCCCTGCCGCTCCCGGAAGCGCACGAACGCGAAATGCTGCTGCGCGACAAATTCGGCCGCCGCATCACCGACCTGCGGATCGCCATCACCGACCGCTGCAACTACAAGTGCGTCTACTGCCGCACCGGCAACCAGGGCCCCCTCTACGCCGAGCTGGAGTTCTCCGAGTACCTGCGGCTGGCGCGGCTGTTCGTCGCGCTGGGCATCGAGAAGGTGCGCATCACCGGCGGCGAGCCGCTGCTGCGCCACGGGGTGGTCAGCTTCGTGGAGGACCTGGCGCGGCTGCGCACCGCCGGCGGCGGCGTGCTCGACCTGGCCATCACCACCAACGGCCACCTGCTGGCGGAGCTGGCGCAGCCGCTGAAGAAGGCCGGGCTGCGCCGCATCACCGTGAGCATGGACGCGGTCGAGCCCGAGCGCTTCCACCGCATCACCCGCGTGCCTCACGGCTTCCACGCCGTGCTCGACGGCATCCGCGCCGCCAAGCGGGCGGGCCTGGAGCCGGTGAAGTTGAACTGCGTGCTGCTGCGCGGCTTCAACGACG
Source organism: Terriglobales bacterium (assembly GCA_035519175.1). GTDB lineage: Bacteria > Acidobacteriota > Terriglobia > Terriglobales > Acidobacteriaceae > DASPRL01. The sequence continues at coordinate 2,854 of DATIWW010000510.1, read as the reverse complement.
ACCAGATCACCGAGTTCGGGCGCTTCGCGCGCGAAGAAGGCGTGATCGTGCGCTTCATCGAGTTCATGCCGCTGGAAGAGGACCGGGTTTGGTCGCCGGAGATCGTGGTGCGCCTGGAGGAGATCCTGGAGCGCATGCGCGACTTCCGCCCGCTGGTGGAATTGCCGCACGCCCCCAGCGAGACTGCACGCCGCTACCAGTTCGACGATGGAGTAGGCGAGATCGGGATCGTCGCGCCGGTGTCGCATCCCTTCTGCGGGCATTGCAGCCGCGTGCGCCTGACCTCCGACGGCAAGATCCGCACCTGCCTGTTCTCCGTCTTCGATCACGACCTGGCAGGCGTGATGCGGCGCGGGGCGACGGACCAACAACTCACCGATTACATCGAGCTCGCGATGGGCCGGAAGGAAGAGCGGCACCACATCGGCGAGGCGGACTTCGCGCCGCCCTCCCGCACCATGGTGCACATCGGGGGCTAAACGCCGGCGCTGGTGGCGACGGGGTGGTCGAGCCGGGGCGCGGCTGCGGACTTGGGCCCGGCGAAGTAAGTCTTCAGCTTGAGCAGCGGGCTTTCAAACGCATACCAGGAAACCGTGGCCGCCAGGTACACCAGCGCCAGGCGCGCCAGGCTGCCCAACACGTCGGCGGCGGTAGTCGCGGGAAACGCCAGGCGCAGGGCCTTGGCCAGCGGCAGCGCCAGAGCGTAGGCCATGGGGTGCAGCAGGTAGAGGCCGTAGCTGATCTTGCCGGTGTAGCGCATGGGCCGCCAGGCCAGCAGCTTCGAGCCCCAGCCGGGACGCCGGCGCGCGTCCAGCACCAGCATGAGCAGCCCGGCGAAGGCGGCGGCCAGCGCACTGAACACCCACAGCGAAGATTGCCTCCAGGTCAGCAGCGCCGCCGAAGCCACGCCGCCCACGCCCAGCGCCAGCCCTCCCCAGCGCCGCAGCTTCTCCGGGGTGAAGCTCTCCGAGCGCATCCACCAGGCCAGGAGCGAGCCGGCGGCGATGCCATCCATGCGGCTGAAGGTGTAGGTGAAGATGTTGCCCGGGTCCTGCCCGGTCAGCGCCATGAGCAAGCGCAGCAGCGGCGCCGCCACCAGCAAGGCGATCAGCAGGTTGCGGAAGCGCACGCTCGCGATCCCCGAGATCACCAGCGGCCAGGCCAGGTAGAACTGCTCCTCGATGGCCAGCGACCAGGTCACGGTCAGCACCGGGATGCCGCCCTGGCCGTAGGCGAAGTTCTGCACGTAGAGGAAGTACCAGCGCCACGGATACTGCTGGATGAGCGGGCGCAGGTGCGGCGCCAGCAGGGGGAAGACGAAGATGGCCAGCAGCAGCACCGCATAGTACAGCGGCCAGATGCGCAGGGCGCGGCGGGCGTAGAAGTTGCGGTAGTAGTGGGGCTCGCGGCGGGCGTCGAGCAGGATGCCGGTGATCAGGAAGCCGGAAAGCACGAAGAACAGGTCCACCCCGATCCAGCCGCGGTGGGCCACCTCGGCCAGCCACGGGTGCGGCGCCTGCCAGTACAGCGGCATGTGCGAGAACAGCACCGCCAGGATGGCCAGAGCGCGCAGGCCGTCGAGTTCGGGGATGTAGCTGGGTGTCTTGATGGCCAGGTCCCGCCCGGGTGGCGCCCGGGCCCGTAAGGCTCTCTAATGAAAGGGATTATAGCCTGTCCCGGGGAGGCAAGAGGCCGGCCGCACAGCCGCCGGGAAGCCGGCGCGACTGCGATTGCGCTTGCGCCGGCCCGGCCGCCGATGGAGAATAAACCCAGCCTCCTCACACGGGCCTGTGACCAGAAACGGTGGCATCCCGGCAGGAGGCGGGGCATCTAAAGAAGAGAAGGACTGCCGGCTTCAACAACCCCGCAGGTTGGGTCCCGCACGGGACAGCGAACCTGCTGGAGCCGGTGGAAGCTTTCAACATCCCCGTTCCGGGCGGGCAAGAGGCGCCGGGACTGGAAGCGAGACACGAACGTGGCCATTGCGACTGCGGAAACCTGTCGTCTGGACAACTACCTGCTCCTCCCCGACCGCACCCTGGACGAGCGCATCGCCGCCGCCAAGCGCGCCCTGGGGAGAGACTGCCTCATCCTCGGCCATCACTACCAGCGCGACGAGGTGGTGCGCTTCGCCGACTGCCGCGGCGACTCCTACCGCCTCTCCAAGCGGGCGGCCGAGAGCGAGAGCAAGTACATCGTCTTTTGCGGCGTGCACTTCATGGCGGAGAGCGCCGACATCCTCAGCCGGCCCTTCCAGCAGGTGATCCTGCCCGACCTGAACGCCGGCTGCTCCATGGCCGACATGGCCGAGATCGGCCAGGTGGAGGACGCCTGGGAGCACTTCGTGGCCGCCGGCCTCACCGGCGACGCCGGCGACGGCATCACCCCGCTCACCTACATGAACTCTTCGGCCGCCATCAAGGCCTTCTGCGGCGAGCGCGGCGGCATGGTCTGCACCTCCTCCAACGCCCCCGGCGCCTTCCGCTGGGCCTTCGCGCGGACGCCCAAGATCTTCTTCCTCCCCGACCAGCACCTGGGGCGCAACACCGCCTACGGCATGGGCATCCCGTTGAGCGACATGGTGGTGTGGGACCCGTTCCTGCCGCAGGGCGGGCTGACGGTGGAGCAGATGCGCCGTGCCCGCGTCATGCTGTGGAAGGGGCACTGCTCGGTGCACCAGCGCTTCCTGCCCGAGCACGTGGAGCAGGTGCGCGCCCGCTATCCCGGCATCCGCGTGATCGTGCATCCCGAGTGCCGCTGGGAGGTCTGCCAGAAGGCCGACGCGCTGGGCTCCACCGACCGGCTCATCAAGCTGGTGGAGCAGGCGCCGGCGGGCACGCAGTTCGCCGTGGGC
>DATIWW010000509.1:0-10936 GCA_035519175.1 Terriglobales bacterium | reverse complement strand
CAACAACCACATCACGATCGAAGGCAACACCGCGCTCGCCTACAGTGACGATACCGCCACGCGCTTCCTGGGCTACGGCTGGAACGTCACCCGGGTGGGTGACGCCAACGACCTGGAGATGCTGGAGCGCGCCTTCCGCATCTTCCACGAAACCAGCGACCGGCCCACACTGATTATCGTGGACAGTCATATCGCCTATGGCGCACCCAACAAGCAGGACACCAGCGCGGCCCACGGCGAGCCCCTGGGCGAAGAGGAGATCCGGCTGGCCAAGCGCAACTACGGCTGGCCCGAGGACGCTAAATTCCTGGTGCCACCGGAGGTGCCGGAGAACTTCCGCCGGGGGATCGGGAAGCGGGGCGCCGAACTCAACCAGGCCTGGAAGGAGCAGTTCGCGAAATACCAGAAGGCGTTTCCGCAGGAGGCCGACCACCTGCTGCGCATGCAGCGGCGCGACCTGCCCGAGGGCTGGGACCACAATCTGCCGACGTTTCCGGCTGATGCCAAGGGTCTGGCCGGGCGCGACGCCAGCGGCAAGGTGCTCAACGTCCTGGCCCAGAACGTCCCCTGGCTGCTGGGCGGGGCCGCCGACCTGGCGCCCTCCACCAAGACCCGGCTGACTCTTGAGGGCGCCGGCGACTTCGAGGCCGGCCAGTACGGGGGCCGCAACTTCCACTTTGGCATCCGCGAGCACGCCATGGGAGCGATCCTGAACGGCATGTCGCTCTCCAAGCTCCGCCCCTTCGGCTCCGGCTTCCTCATTTTCAGCGATTACATGCGCGCCCCCATCCGCCTCTCGGCGTTGATGGAGATCCCCGTCATCTACGTTTTCACCCACGATTCCATCGGAGTAGGCGAGGACGGGCCGACCCACCAGCCGGTAGAGCAACTGGTCTCGCTGCGCGCCATCCCGCACCTGGTGGTGATGCGCCCGGGCGACGCCAACGAAGTAACGGAGTGCTGGCGCGCGCTGATGCAGTTCAAGCACCAGCCGGCGGCGCTGGTCCTCTCGCGCCAGGCGCTGCCCACCCTCGACCGCACGAAGTACGCGCCGGCGGCGGGAGCGGCGCGCGGCGCCTACGTCCTGGCCGACGTTGCCGGGGGCCGGCCCGAGATCATCTTGATCGGCACCGGCAGCGAGGTCGCGCTGTGCATCGCCGCCTACGAGCAGCTCACGGCTGCCGGCGTGAAGGCGCGCGTGGTCAGCATGCCCTCGTGGGAATTGTTCGAGCGCCAGACCCCGGAGTACCGCGAGAGCGTGCTGCCCGCTGCGGTGCGCCGCCGCATTTCGGTGGAGCAGGCCTCCGACTGCGGTTGGGACCGCTATGTCGGCCTGGAGGGCAAGTGCATCGGCATGCACACCTTCGGGGCCTCGGCCCCGCTCAAGGAACTACTGAAGAAGTTCGGCTTCACCCCGGAGGCGATCGTGGCCACCGCGCAGGAGTTGCTTTCCCGCAAGAGCTGAGAAGGAGGCCGCATATGAATCCCGTCGCCACCAGCGCGGAGGCTGCCCCGGCCGCGACTTCCGCCAACCGGCTCATGCGTCTGCAGGGGCTCGGCCAGTCGGTCTGGCTGGACTACATCCGGCGCAGCCTCATCACCAGCGGGGAATTGCAGCGCTTCGTGGACCAGGATGGGTTGCGCGGCGTGACCTCCAATCCCGCCATCTTCGAAAAGGCCATCACCGGCAGCACCGATTACGCCAACATCCTCAAGGCGCTGGCGGCCGAGGACCTGAGCCCGGAGGAGACCTTCGAGCGCATCGCCGTCCGCGACATCCAGGACGCCGCCGACGTCCTCTATCCCGTCTATCAGAAGACCGAGGGGCGGGACGGGTACGTCAGCCTGGAGGTCTCGCCGCGGCTGGCCAAGCAGACCCAGGCCACCATCGGGGAGGCGCGGCGCCTGTGGCAGGAGGTGGGCCGCGACAACCTCATGATCAAGGTGCCGGGCACCTCCGAAGGTCTGCCCGCCATCCGCCAGCTCATCAGCGAAGGCATCAACGTCAACGTGACCCTGCTGTTCGCGCAGGGCCGGTACGAGGAGGTGGCCGAAGCCTTCCTCGCGGGGCTGGAAGCGCGGCTGGAGCGCGGCGGTGACCTCGGCCGGATCGCCAGCGTGGCCAGCTTCTTTGTGAGCCGCATCGATTCCGCGGTGGACGCGCTGCTGGCGGCCCGGCTCAAAGGAGCCAGCGGCGCGGACACCCAGCGCCTGCGCCCGCTGCTGGGCCGGGTAGCCATCGCCAACGCCAAGCTTGCTTACCAGGCGTACCAGCAGATCTTCACCGACCAGCGCTGGCAGAAGCTGGCCGCCGCCGGAGCCCAGACCCAGCGCCTGCTCTGGGCCTCGACCAGCAGCAAGAACCCTGCCTATCGCGACGTGGTCTACGTGGAGAGCCTGATCGGGGCCGACACCGTCAACACCATCCCGCCCGCCACCTACGACGCCTTCCGGGACCACGGCGAGTTGGCCCGCACCCTCGATGCCGACCTCCCCGCCGCGCAACAAGTCCTGGCCGACCTGGAGCGCGTGGGCATCTCCCTGCGCCAGGTCACCGACAACCTGCTGGAGGACGGCATCAAGCTCTTCGCCGAAGCCTTCGACAAGCTGCTGGCGGCGGTGGCGCGCAAGGACCGCAAGCCTGCCTCCGCCCGCATCCGTTGCCTGCGCTTCCAGCTACCGGAGGCCAACCAAAAGGCCTTCCGCGCGGCGCTGGAGGATTGGCGCACTGGGCGCAAGGCCCGCCGCCTGTGGTCGGGCGACATCTCCCTGTGGACGGGCACCGACGAATCCAACTGGCTGGGCTGGCTGGGTGTCACCGAGGACCAGATCGCTCACCTGCACGAACTCTCCGACATTGCCGAAGGGACCTCGGGCTTCCGCACCGTGCTCCTGCTCGGCATGGGAGGCTCCAGCCTCGCTCCTGAAGTGTTGAAGATGACCTTCGGCCCGCGGCCCGGCCATCCCGAACTGCACGTCCTCGATTCCACCGACCCCGCCCAGATCAAGGCCTTCGAAGGGAAGATCGATCCCCGCAGCACGCTGTTCATCGTCTCCAGCAAGTCGGGGAGCACGCTCGAGCCCAACATCTTCAAGCAGTACTTCTTCGAACTGGCGCGCAAGGCGGTGGGCACGAAGGCCGGCGAGCACTTCGTCGCCATCACCGATCCCGGCTCCAAGATGCAGAAAGTGGCGGAAGCCGACGGCTTCCGCCGCGTCTGCTTCGGCGTGCCCTCGATCGGCGGGCGCTACTCCGCGCTCTCCAACTTCGGCATGGTGCCGGCGGCGGTGATGGGCGTTGACCTCAAGCGTTTTCTCGATCGCACGGAAGAGATGGTGCAGGCCTGCACCTCCTCCACGCCGGTGGAGGACAACCCCGGAGCGGTGCTGGGCCTGATCCTGGGCACGCTGGGCCGCGCCGGCCGCGACAAGGTCACGCTCCTCAGCTCCCCGGGCATCCACGATCTCGGCGCCTGGCTGGAGCAGTTGCTGGCCGAGAGCACGGGCAAGGACGGCCGCGGCCTCATTCCGGTGGACCGCGAGCAGGTGGGCCCGCCCGAGGTCTACGGCGACGACCGCGTCTTCGTCTATCTGCGGCTGGCCCAGGGCGCCGATCCGGCGCAGGATGCCGGCCTCGAGGCCCTGGAGAAGTCGGGACAGCCGGTGGTGCGCATCGAAGTGGCCGACATCTACGACCTGGGACAGGAGTTCTTCCGCTGGGAGATCGCGACGGCGGTCGCCGGCTCCGTCCTGGGCATCAATCCCTTCAACCAGCCCGACGTGGAGGCCAGCAAGATCGCCACCCGCGCCCTGACCGAGCAGTACGAGAAGACGGGCGCGCTGCCCGCCGAGACGCCCTTCCTGGAGGATGGCGGCATCCGCCTCTTCGCCGACGAGCGCAACGCCGCCGACCTGTTGCGCGCGGCCAGGCACAAGTCCCTCACCGGCGTGTTGCGCGCGCACCTGGACCGGATCGGCGCCGGCGACTACCTCGCCTTGCTGGCCTACGTCCACATGAACCAGGAGCATGAGCAGGTGCTGCAGGCCATGCGTCACGAGATCCGGGACCGCAAGCGCGCCGCCACCTGCCTGGGCTTCGGCCCGCGCTTCCTGCATTCCACGGGACAGGCCTACAAGGGCGGGCCCAACACCGGCGTCTTCCTGCAGGTCACTTGCGACGACGCCGTGGATCTGCCTGTCCCGGGACAGAAGTACACCTTTGGCGTGGTCAAGGCGGCGCAGGCGCGCGGCGACTTCACGGTGCTGGCACAGCGCAACCGCCGGGCCTTGCGCGTGCACCTGCCCGCCGACGTGGCTGCCGGCCTGCGCACGCTGCAGCAGGCCGTCCAGGAGGCGCTGGCGTAGGGGCGCGGGATAGGGTAGATTCTTCGCCCGGCCGGCTGGGCGGGTTCACAAGGAGCGACCGATGCAACTGGGAATGGTGGGCCTGGGCAGGATGGGCGGCAACATGGTGCGCCGCCTCATGAAGGGCGGGCACGCCTGCGTGGTCTCCGACCTGAGCGCCGAGAACGTCGGGCGCCTGGCCGCGGAGGGCGCCACCGGCTCGGCCTCACTCGACGACTTCGTGGCCAGGCTCCAGCCACCGCGCGCCGCCTGGGTCATGGTTCCGGCCGGCGATCCCACCGAAAAGACGGTGCTGGCCTTGGCCGAGCGCATGCAGCCCGGCGACACCATCATCGACGGCGGCAACTCCTACTTCAAGGACGACGTGCGCCGCTCGCAGATGCTCCAGCCCCGCGGCATCCACTACGTGGACGTGGGCACCAGCGGCGGCGTCTGGGGCCTGGAGCGCGGCTACTGCATGATGATCGGCGGGCCCCGGGAGGCGGTCGAGCGCCTCGATCCCATCTTCCAGACGCTGGCGCCGGGCCGCGGCGACATCCCGCGCACTCCGGGGCGCGAGACGATGCCGGGCACGGCGGAGCAGGGCTACCTGTACTGCGGCCCTTCCGGCGCCGGCCACTTCGTGAAGATGGTGCACAACGGCATCGAGTACGGCCTGATGCAGGCCTATGGCGAAGGCTTCGACATCTTCGCCAACGCCCACTCCAAGCAGCTGCCTCCGGAGCACCGCTACGACCTGAACCTGGCCGACATCGCCGAGGTGTGGCGGCGTGGCAGCGTGGTCTCTTCCTGGCTGCTGGACCTGAGTGCCATGGCCCTGGCGGAGAACCCAACGCTCTCGGAATACACGGGTGCGGTAGCGGACTCCGGGGAGGGGCGGTGGACGCTGCTGGCGGCCATCGAGGAAGCGGTGCCGGTGGACGTGCTCTCGGCGGCGCTCTATGTCCGCTTCCGCTCGCGCCGCGACCACACCTTCGCCGAGAAGATGCTCTCCGCCATGCGCCAGAAGTTCGGCGGGCACATCGAGATCAAGAGCAAGTAGGGAGTCGAGGAGCGACCATGTCCACTGCCGAGCGAGAAGCCGCCAAGCCACCCCGCGCGCAGGAGTCGGCGGAGATGACCGCCGCCCGCCAGACCGGCCCTTGCGTGATGGTGATCTTCGGCGCCACCGGCGACCTGACCGCGCGCAAGCTTCTGCCTGCCCTCTACAACCTGGCCAAGGGCAACCTGCTCTCCCGCGAGTTCGCCATCGTGGGACTGGCCCGCGAGCAGATGAGCGAGGACCAGTTCCGCGACCAGGTGAAGCAGAGCCTGTACAAGTTCGTCGGCGAGAAGGTGGAGGAGAGCCTGCTGGAGTGGCTGGTGCGCCGCCTGCACTACGTATCCGGCGACTTCGGCGATCCCCAGGTGTACGCCCGCCTGCGCGAGTACCTGGCGCAGGTGGACAAGGACCACGCCACCCACGGCAACTACTTCTTCTATCTGGCCACCAGCCCTGTGTTCTTCGCGCAGATCATCGAGCACCTGGGAGCGGCGGGGCTGGCGGAAGAGGCCAACGGCGCCTGGCGGCGCGTGGTCATCGAGAAGCCCTTCGGCCATGACCTGGAATCGGCGCAGGCACTCAACCGCGAGATCAAGAAGGTCCTCTACGAGAACCAGATCTACCGCATCGACCATTACCTGGGCAAAGAAACGGTGCAGAACATCCTGCTGTTCCGCTTCAGCAACGGCATCTTCGAGCCCATCTGGAACCGCCGTTACATCGACCACGTGCAGATCACGGTGGCCGAAACCGTGGGGGTGGAGCAGCGCGGCGGCTACTTCGACAATGCCGGCACCCTGCGCGACATGGTCCCCAACCACCTCTTCCAACTGGTCTCGCTCACCGCCATGGAGCCGCCCATCTCCTTCAGCGCCAACGCGGTGCGATCGGAGCAGGCCAAGACTCTGAACGCCGTCCAAGGATTGAGTTCGGAGGACGTGATCACGCACGCGGTGCGCGGGCAGTACGGGGAGGGCGGCATCGCTGGCGAGCGCGTGAAGGCCTACCGCGCCGAGCCCAACGTGGCCGCGGAGTCCAAGACGGAAACTTTTGTGGCCCTCAAGCTGCTCATCGACAACTGGCGCTGGGCCGACGTCCCCTTCTACCTGCGGACCGGCAAGCGCCTGGCGATGCGCTACTCCGAGATCGCCATCCAGTTCAAGCGCGCTCCCTTCGTCCTCTTCCGCGACACCCCGGTGGAAAAGCTGACCTCCAACCTGCTGGTGCTGCACATCACCCCCGACGAGGGCATCTCGCTGCGCTTCGGCGCCAAGATCCCCGGCCCGCAGATGCGCGTGGGCGCCGTGGACATGAACTTCAACTACTGCGACTACTTCGGCACCTCCTTCTCGACCGGTTACGAGATCCTGCTCTACGACGGGATCATCGGCGACGCCACCCTGTTCCAAAGCACCGACATGGTGGAGGCGGGGTGGGCGGTGGTCGATCCCATCCTCGACGTCTGGAAGGCACTGCCCCCGCGCAGCTTCCCCAACTACGTTTCGGGGAGCTGGGGGCCGAAGGAGGCCAGCGAGTTGCTGGAGCGCGACGGGCGCCACTGGAGGAGCATCGGGGATGATCCTCGCCGGTGACATCGGTGGCACCAACAGCCGGCTCGCTTTCTTCGAAGAACAGGGCGGGGAACTGCGCCTCCTCCTGCACCGCGACTTTCCCAGCCGCCAGGCCCGCGGGCTCGAGGAGATCGTCGCGCGCTTCGTGGCGCAGGAGGGCCGGAGGGTGGAGTGCGCGGGCTTCGGCGTCGCCGGGCCGGTCCGCGACGGGCGCTGCACCGCCACCAACCTGCCCTGGGTGATCGAAGCCGCCGCCCTGGCCCGCGAGCTGGGCCTGCCCGCCGTGGCGCTCCTCAACGACCTCGAGGCCTACGCCTGGGGCGCGCTGGAGCTGCCTGCCACCGACTTCCTGGTGCTCAACCCGGGCGCTCTCGGCGCCTCCGGCAACGCCGCCGTGGTCGCGGCCGGGACCGGGCTGGGCCAGGCCGGCCTCTACTGGGACGGGCAGCGCTATCATCCCTTCGCCTGCGAAGGCGGCCACGCCGACTTCGCCCCCAACGGCGATCTGCAGGTCGAGCTCTACCGTTACCTGGCGGGCAAGTTCGGGCACGTGAGCTGCGAGCGCGTGCTCTCCGGGCCCGGGCTGGAGAACGTCTACAACTTCCTGCGCGACACCCGCCGTTTCCCGGAACCCGCGTGGCTCGGCGAGGAGCTGCGTGCCGCCGAGAATCCCCCCGCCACCATCGCCCGCGGCGCCCTGGAACACAAGGCCGAGATCTGCGAGCAAGCCCTGGATCTGTGGACCGCGGTCTATGGCTCGGAAGCGGGCAACTTCGCGCTGCGCATCCTGGCCACCGGCGGGGTCTACCTCGGCGGCGGCATCGCCCCTAAGATCCGCAGCAAGCTGCAGGAACCGACCTTCCTGAGAGCCTTTGTGGCCAAGGGACGCATGCAGGCGCTGCTGGAATCGGTGCCCGTGCGCATCATCTTGAACGAGTCCGCCGGGCTGGTCGGGGCGGCGCGCTGCGCGGTGTTGCAGGCGGCGGAGAAGAGGGTACCGGCGTGAGCGGCGGGCCCGAAGTGAGGATCTGGCCCGACGCGCTCCATCTCTACCGCGGCGCCGCCGACGAGTTCGCGCAGGCGGCGCGCCAGGCGGTGGCCGCGCGCGGCCGCTTCTGCGTGGCCCTGGCCGGCGGCACCACCCCTCGCGGCGCCTACGCCCGGCTCGCCGAAGACGACGTCCGCCAGCCCGCCCGGCGCCTTCCCTGGGAGAAGATCCACCTCTTCTTTGGCGACGAGCGCCACGTTCCTCCCGACCACCCCGAGAGCAACTACCGGATGGTGCGCGAGGCCCTGCTCGATCACATCGCCATCCCCGAGCCCAACATCCACCGCGTCGAGGGCGAGCTGCCGGCGCAGGAGGCCGCCGACGCCTACCAGCAACTGCTGCGGGAGTCCTTCGCCCTGCGCCCGGGCGAGCTGCCGCGCTTCGATCTCGTCCTGCTGGGGATGGGCCCGGACGGCCACACTGCCTCGCTCTTTCCCGGCTCCCAAGCCCTGGCCGAGGCCAGCCGCCTGGTGGCCGCCAACTGGGTCGAGAAGTTTCAGGACTTCCGCCTGACCCTGACCTTCCCCGTCCTCAACCACGCCGCCGAGGTGCTCTTCCTGGTGAGCGGCGCGGGCAAGGCGGAGATGCTGCGCAATGTGCTCGAGGGCGATCCCGCCGGTGCCGTCTACCCCGCCCAGCGCGTCCGCCCGGAGGCCGGGCGGTTGCTGTGGTATGCAGATCAGGCGGCCGCCGCTCTTCTGACGCGTTCCGCCCGCTAGCCGCCTTCGGCGGAGACCCACACCTTGGTCACCCGCGGATGCTTACCTTGGTAATCTCGACGAGGCTAGGGCCGAGGTCTATGCTCAGCCCTAATATGCGCCATTCATCTCTGGAAGTGACGGCAAAACCGACGATCCTGCTGGTGGACGCAGCCAAACCCCGTAACCGCAGCCGACGGACGGAATTCGTGAGCTGCACCCTGTTCAAAGTGGCCAGTGAGCGGCAGGCCCTCGAGCTGTTCGTGGAGCTGGATCTCGACTGCGTCGTGCTCAAGGAGAGCGGCGCCGGGCTGGATGCCACCCAACTGGCCGGTCTGATGCGCTGCATGCGCCCCGAGATCCCGGTGGTCATCGTGGGTGACCGGCAGGAGCCCAGCTAGGCGGAGGCAGGCCGCGCGGGCCCTCGTCCCGGCCTGTCCCCGCCCCGGCTCCCCACCCTTTCGCTTGCCATCAGGCGACAGGTAGAGTAGGTTGAGCCCAGGTGAGCCCTCCGGGAAGGTGCACCATGGCCAAGTCCGAAGCCGAACGAAGAAGTTCTCGCCGCCTTCCCAGTGCGGCGCCCGTCAATGTCCGCCACATGCGCCGGCAGTTGATGGGCACCGCCCGCGACATCAGCCCCAGCGGCATGTTCCTCATCAGCGAGGCCCGCATCGAGGAGGGCGCCGACATCGAAGTCGTGCTCATGATGCCCCCCGAACTCCGGCCCAAGGGCGGGCGCTGGATGTCCTGCCACGCCAAGGTGGTGCGCGTCGAAGACGGCGGCAAGGAAGGCCAGTTCGGCATCGCCGCCAAGATCCTCTACTGCGAATCCGTGGACGTGCTCTAGGCCGGCGCCTCCTTATTTGTTCCGCTTCGCTGCGCTCAGGTCGATGCCCAACTGCTGGCACTTCTTGTAGAGATGGCTGCGCTCCAGGCCCAGCGCCTTGGCGGTGTTGGTGATGTGATGGCGCTGGCGCTCCAGTTCCGCCAGGATCGTGGCGCGCTCGAAGGCGTCCGCGCGTTCGCTCAGGCTGCCGCCGGCTGCGGCCGCAGGCGCGCCCGCCGCTCCGGCGCCCCCAGGCAGGGCCAGGCGCACGGTCGTGGCGTCCACTTCGCTGCTGGCGGCCAGCAACATCAGCCGCTCCACCACGTTGCGCAATTCGCGCACGTTCCCCGGCCAGGAGTAGCGCTCCAGGTCGGCGATGGCTTCCGCCGAGAAGCTCATGGGCTTCCATCCATTCTGCTCGGCGACGCGGTGCGCGAAGTGCTCCACCAGCCCGGGGATCTCCTCGCGCCGCTCGCGCAGCGGCGGCAGCGTCAGCGGGAAGACGTAGATGCGGTGGAAGAGGTCCTGGCGGAAGCGCCCCTCGCGCACCAGTTGTTCCAGGTCGTGGTGGGTGGCGACGATGACGCGCACGTCCACGGCGATGGGCCCGCTGCCTCCCACGCGTTCGATCTCGCCCTGCTCCAGCACGCGCAGGAGCTTGGCCTGCATGGGCAGGGGCATGTCGCCGATCTCATCGAGGAAGAGGGTGCCGCGGTTGGCCTGCTCGAACTTGCCCAGGTGGCGCGCGCCCGCGCCCGTGAACGCGCCCTTCTCGTGCCCGAAGAGCTCGGACTCGATCAATTCCGCCGGCACCGCGGCGCAGTTCAGGGTGACGAAGGGCCCGGCCTTGCGCGCGCTGCGCTCGTGCAGCGTCCGCGCCACCAATTCCTTGCCGGTGCCGGTTTCGCCGAGAATACAAACCCGCGTCTCACTGGCGGCCACGCGCTCCACCTGCGCCATCAGCCGGCACATGGTCTCGCCGGTGAAGACGATCTCCGGCCCGCCCAGCCGCCCGCGCAACTGCTTGTTCTCCGCCTCCAGGCGAGTGAGGCGCAGCGCGTTCTCCACCGTGAGCAGCAGCTTCTCGCTGGAGAGCGGCTTTTCCAGGAAGTCCACCGCGCCCAGGCGGGTGGCGCGCACTGCCATCTCGATGTGTGCCTGCCCCGACATCATCACCACCGGCGTCGGCACGCCCAGGCTCTTGATCTCCTCCAACAGCGCCAAGCCGTCCTTGCCGGGCATGACCACGTCCGAAAGGATCAGGTCGAAGGACTGCGCCTTCAGCAGCTCCAGGGCGCGCTCACCGCGGTCGCACACCGTGGCCTCGTGCCCGGCCAGCCGGAAGGCGCGCGCGAGCGAGGCCAGGGTGTTGGGGTCGTCGTCGAT
>DATIWW010000508.1:0-3180 GCA_035519175.1 Terriglobales bacterium | reverse complement strand
CGACATCGACAAGGAAACCATTCCTTTCGTTCCCAACTTCGACGGTTCGCACAAAGAGCCGGTCGTGCTCCCGGGGAAATTACCCAACTTGCTTTTGAACGGCACGGTCGGCATCGCCGTGGGCATGGCCACCAACATCCCGCCGCACAACCTCACCGAGATCGTGGACGCCACCATCACCCTGGTCCAGGAGCCCGCCACCTCGCTCAAGGACATCCTGAAGATCGTGAAGGGCCCGGATTTCCCCACCGGCGCCTTCATCCACGGCAAGAGCGGCATCGCCGAGGCCTACAAGAGCGGGCGCGGCCGCTTCATGATGCGCGCCAAGGCCGCCATCGAGAACCTCAGCAAGGACCGCCAGGCCATCGTCATCACCGAAATTCCATTTCAAGTCAACAAGGCGCGGCTCATCGAGCGCATCGCCGACCTGGTCAACGACAAGGTGGTCGACGACGTGGGCGACATCCGCGACGAATCCGACCGCGACGGCATGCGCATCGTCATCGAACTCAAGCGCGGCGGCGAGCCCCAGCTCGTCTTGACCCAGCTCTACACGCACACCCAGATGCAGGAGTCCTTCTCCATGATCTTCCTGGCCGTGGTCAACGGCCAGCCGCGGGAGATGGGGCTCATCCCCGCCATCCAGCACTTCATCGACCACCGCGTCGAAGTGGTCCGCCGGCGCACCGCCTACCTGCTGGCGCGCGCCAAAGAGCGCGAGCACATTTTGGAAGGCTACAAGATCGCGCTCGACAACCTGGACGCGGTCATCAAGCTCATCCGCGCCTCCAAGTCGCGCCTGGAGGCCCGCGACGGCCTCAGCGAGCGCTTCAAGCTCACCCAGCGCCAGGCCGACGCCATCCTCGACCTGCAACTCCACCGCCTCACCCAGCTCGCCAAGGAAGAGATCCTCAACGAACTCAAGGAAGTGCGCGCCCGTATCGAGGAGTACGAGTCCATCCTGGCCTCGGAGAAGAAGCTGCGCGGCGTCATCGTGAAGGAACTCGAGGAAGTGAAGAAGGAGTACGGCGACGAGCGCCGCACTCAGATCGTCGACGAGGCCGCCGAGATCGAGCTGGAAGACCTGATCGCCGACGAGCAGGTGGCGGTCACCGTCACCCACTCCGGATACCTGAAGCGCACGCCCATCTCCACCTACCGCCAGCAGCGCCGCGGCGGCACCGGGCGCAAGGGCGCGGGCGTCCGCGAGGAGGACTTCGTCGAGCACCTGTTCATCGCCTCCACCCACGCCTACCTGCTCATCTTCACCAACACCGGGCGGGTGTACTGGCTGAAGGTCTACGAGGTGCCCGACGTGGGCGCCGCCGGCAAGGGCAAGGTCATCGCCAACCTGGTGGCCCTGCAGCCCGGCGAGAGCGTGCGCGCGGTGCTGCCGGTGCGCGACCTCGAGGAAGAAGGCAAGTTCGTCTTCTTCGCCACCCGCAACGGCACCGTGAAGAAGACCGAACTCAAGGACTTCTGCAACGTGATGTCGCGCGGCATCATCGCCATCGGCATCGACAAGGGCGACGAGCTGGTGGGCGCGCGACTCACCGACGGCCAGCAGGTCGTCTTCCTGGCCTCGCACGAGGGCCAGGCCATCCGCTTCGAGGAGGAGGACGTGCGCCCCATGGGCCGCCCCGCCTACGGCGTCCGCGGCATGGACCTGGAGAAGAACGACTACGTGGTCGGCCTGGCCGTCACTCCCAAGGCCGCGCCTGCCAAGAAGGAAGCCAAGAAGAAGGCGGAGGGCGAGGAGAAGCCCGAGCGCCAGGCCAACATGATCCTCTCCATGACCGAGAACGGCTACGGCAAGCGCACCGAGGTGGACGAGTACCGCCTGCAGTCGCGCGGCGGCAAGGGCGTCATCAACGTCAAGACCACGGCGCGCAACGGCATGGTGGTGGCCATCCTGCTGGTCGACGAGGAGTCCGAGGCCATGATCATCAGCCAGTACGGCAAGATCATCCGCGTGGACACGAGCGAGATCCGCGAGGCCGGCCGCTCCACCCAGGGCGTGCGCCTGCTGCAGCTCGAGCCCGGCGACAAGGTCGCCGCCGCCTCCATCATCCCGCCGGAAGAGAAAGACAACGGCAACGGCACGCTGATCCAGTAGCGCCGGCATCCTGCCGGCTGTCGCGGGGGCGTCTCGCCCCCGGTTTTCTTTTCCAGCGCCGAGGACGCAGAGAACGCGGAGACATCTCGGGGAGATTTCCGGGAGGGCACGACTTCAGTCGTGCCGCAAACAGTTAGGAGAAAAGATGGGGCTTTAGCCCCTGCGGGCTCGTATAGGGGCGGATCTTCGATCCGCCCTTTGCTCGTGTGGCACAGCCGCCCTCGGCTGTGCGCTTGTCATCCCGAGCGCAGCGAGGGATCTAGGTTTTTCTTTAACCACAGAGGACACAGAGGGCACCGAGGAATCTGTTGGAAGGCGTCATGCTGAGGCGCTTCCGCGCCTAGCCCCTGAGGTGAGCCCCCGCCGGGGGCGCTGGGAGCGCTACCGCGAGGCCTGGGAGTTGATGAGGCAGTAGTTAGTAGCTAGGAGTTAGTAGTTAGCCCTCGGCGATTCTCGGCGGTGAGGGATTGACCTCCTGGGCCAGCCGCCGGAAGGCCCATGCCGAGCCGCCTCCCAGCAGCACAGCCAGCGCGCAGTTGAACCACAGCAACGGATCGTGGCCGCTCACCGACACCAAAGGCGCGGGCGCGGTGGGCGGGAACTTCCAGGCGGCAACAAACTCCAAAGCGTCGGCGCTGCTGTGCAGAACGATCGCCGGCACGATGGAGCCGCTGCGGTAGGTCAGCCATCCATAGAGCGCGCCCCAGCCAATGTCGAAGAGGATGGCAGGCGCAAATGCGCCGTGGGTCAGGTGCGCCAGCCCGAAAACAACGCTGGTGATGGCGATGCCCAGGGCGGGGCCGTAGCGGCGCTCGAGCGGCCCCTGCATGTAGCCACGGAAGCCGGCTTCTTCGCTGATTCCGGCGACCACGGCGCTCATCAGCAGGGTGGGTAGCAAGGTCGTGGGAGGAATTTGGGAGAGATCGGGAGGGAGAGGCTGCGGCCAGCGGATCAGCCGGTGGGCCAGGATGAACAGCACGATGGAAGCAGCCAAGCCCAGACCCCCCGCCAGCAAGGACCACCGCCACACCGAGGAAGAGAGCGGCTCGGCGCGCAGACTGGCG
>DATIWW010000507.1:0-3836 GCA_035519175.1 Terriglobales bacterium | reverse complement strand
CTGACCAAATGACCCGATGACCCGATGGCTCGATCACCCGATTCCCCGATAAATCCCTGGATCATCGCCGTCTCGGTGATGCTGGGCACCTTCATGGAGGTGCTCGACACCACCGTGGTCAACGTCTCGCTGCCCCACATCGCCGGGAACATGGCCGCGACTCCGGAGGAGGCCACCTGGGTGCTGACCTCCTATCTGGTGGCCAACGCCATCATCCTGCCCATGACCGGGTGGCTGGCCAATCACTTCGGGCGCAAGCGCATCCTGCTGCTCTCGGTGAGCGGCTTCACCCTGGCCTCCATGGCCTGCGGCGTCGCCCCCAGCCTGGGTTCCCTCATCGTCTTTCGCGTGATCCAGGGGGCGTGCGGCGGCGGCCTGCAGCCTCTCTCCCAGGCCATCATGCTGGAGGCCTTCCCTCCGGAGAAGCGCGGCCGCGCCATGGCCTTCTGGGCGCTGGGCATCGTGGTGGCGCCCATGCTGGGCCCGGTGGTGGGCGGCTGGATCACCGACAGCTACTCCTGGCGTTGGCTCTTCTACATCAACATTCCGGTCGGCCTGGCGGCGCTGGCGATGTGCTTCTTGTTCATCTTCGATCCGCCGTATATCCGCCGGGCCTCCGCGCGCATCGACTACTGGGGCATCGGGCTGCTGGCGGTGGGCATGGGCGCCCTGCAGATCTTCCTCGACAAGGGCCAGGAGGAAGACTGGTTCTCCTCCCGCTTCATCCAGGGGCTGGCGGTGACCGCGGCGGTGGGTCTGCTGCTGTTCATCGTGAACGAGCTGCGCTCGCCGCATCCCGTGGTCAACCTGCGCGTGCTCAAGATCCGCACCTACTCCACCGGCGTCTTCCTGATGACCGTGCTGGGCTTCGTGCTCTACGGCTCCACCGTGCTCATCCCCATCTGGCTGCAGACCCTGATGGACTATTCCGCGCTGCAGGCGGGCCTGGCCATGCTGCCCCGCGGCCTGGGCTCGTTCCTGTTCATGCCCATTGTGGGCATCCTCACCACCAAGATCGAGCCTCGCAAGCTGCTGAGCGTGGGCCTGCTGGCCTCCTCCGCCAGCCTCTTCCTGCTGGGGGCGCTCAACCTCGACGCCGGATACTGGGACATTTTCTGGCCGCTGATCCTGCAGGGCACCTCGCTGGGGCTGCTCTTCGTCCCTCTTACCACCGTCACCCACGATCCCATTCCCCAGGAGCAGATGGGCAACGCCACCAGCATCTTCAACCTCATGCGCAACATCGGGGGCAGCATCGGCATCGCCACCACCACCACCCTGGTGGCGCGCAACACCCAGCGCCACCTCAACATCCTGGGCGCCCACGTCACGCCCTACGACACCGCCACGCGGATGACGTTCGAGGGCCTGCGCCGCTACTTCATGGCCCAGGGCGCCGACATGGTCACCGCCACCCAGCGCGCCTATGGTGCGCTGTTTGGCATGGTGGTGCGCCAGGCTGCCATGCTCTCCTTCGTGGACGTTTTTCGCCTGCTGGGCATCCTCTTCCTGCTGGCCCTGCCCCTCATCCTGCTCATGCGCCGTCCCCGCCACCACGACCGTCCGGCGGTCGCGGATTAATGACCCCGATGAACCCGATGATCCGATGACCTAATTTCCTGCTAACTGGTTTTCAGTGAATGACTTGCCGTACACATGTTCTCCCGCCCGGCTATGATTTATGATTGACCTGCCCCCGAGTCGGCCTCTGTCGTCCAGCCTTCCTCAGCAAGGAGCAGCCATGCTCGAGACCTTGGACCTCAAGAAGAACCTGGCGAAGCCTGTCTATGCCAAGCAGATGAAAGAGCTGCAGGAGCGGCTGCGCAAACTGCAGTATGCCGCCCGCGACGCCGAACTTCCGGTGGTGATCTGCCTGGAGGGCTGGGACACCGCCGGCAAGGGCGCCGTGGTCAAAAAGCTCACCGAGCGCCTGGACCCCCGCCTCTTCCGCGTGCATCCCGGCAGCGAGCCCACGCCCCTGGAGCAGCGCTATCACTTCCTGTGGCGCTACCAGGTGGCGCTGCCCAACGACGGCGAGATGGCGGTCTTCGACCACTCCTGGTACGGCCGCGTGCTGGTGGAGCGCTGCGACAAGGTCGTCAAGAAAAAGGCCTGGCGCCAGGCCTATGAGCAGATCAACCAGTTCGAGCGCTGGCTCGCCGAGGACGGCCAGGTGCTGGTCAAGTTCTTCCTGCACATCTCCCGCAAGGAGCAGACGCGCCGCTTCAAGGCCTGCCGGAAGGACCCGCTGCTCGCCTGGAAGATCACCAAAGAGTACAAGCGCCACCACCGCCAGTACGACCGCTGGCTGAAAGCGGTGGAAGAGATGCTCTCCAAGACCGACAGCCCGCACGCCCCCTGGACGGTGGTGGAGGCCAACGACCTGCGCTGGGCGCGGGTGCGCGTCTTCGAGACCCTGGCGGAGCGCATCGAGCAGGTGCTGGAGCGCCGCCAGGCCATGCCCGCGCTGGTCTCGCGCACCGTCGCCGCCGCCGCCGCCACCAGGAAGGCGCGCGCCGAGCGCGCCGCCCGCGACGCGGAGCTGGCCCGCGCCGAAGAGAAGAAAACCACCGGGGAGGCCTCCAAGCCCGCCGCCTCTGCCGGCCCCGAGCCGGCACCGGAGGAGGTGGCCCATGCTTGAGACCCTCGACATGACCCGCAAGCTCACTCCCAAGCAGTACGAGGAGCAGATCGGGCGCGCCCAGGTGCGCCTGCGCGAACTCGAGTTCCAGGTCTACAAGCGCCAGGTCCCGGTGCTCTGCGTCTTCGAGGGCTGGGACGCCGCCGGCAAGGGCGGCGCGATCAAGCGCATCACCGAGATGCTCGATCCCCGCGGCTTCACCGTCTCTGCCTACGCCGCTCCCCGGGGCGAAGAAAAGACCCACCACTATCTCTGGCGCTTCTGGCGCAATCTGCCGCGCGCCGGCCACGTGGGCATCTTCGACCGCTCCTACTACGGGCGGGTGCTGGTAGAGCGCGTGGAGGGCTTCTGTCACGAGGACGAGTGGCGCCGCGCCTACCGCGAGATCAACGAGTGGGAGTCGCACCAGGCCTCCTTTGGCATGGTGGTCTGCAAGTTCTGGCTGCACATCACCAAGGAAGAGCAGTTGCGCCGCTTCAAGAGCCGCGAGACCGATCCCTTCCGCTCCTACAAGCTCACCGAGGAGGACTGGCGCAACCGCGCCAAGTGGGAGGTCTACAGCCAGGCGGTGGAAGACATGCTGCTGCACACCAGCACGCCCTACGCCCCCTGGACTGTGGTCGAGGCCAACAACAAGTACTACGCGCGCGTCAAAGTGCTGCGGGCGGTGGTGGCAGCCATTGAACGCCGCCTGAACTAGGACTAGAATTCCGGGACTTCGTATGCCCATCGACCCTCAGCGCGCGCCGCTCCTGCTGCAGCGGCTCGACCGCCTGCTCACGCGGCTGCCCTCCGCGCCCGCCCCGGAGCGCGTCCACCGCTTCCGCACCACCGTGCGCCGGCTGGAGACCCTGCTGGACGCCCTGGTGGCCGAGCCCGGCCGCAACCAGCGCAAGCTCATGAAGCAGTTGGGCAGGCTGCGGCGGCGCGCCGGGCGCGTGCGGGATCTGGACGTGCAGATGGCCGCCCTGAAGACCCTGAAGATGGGCGACAGCCGCCGCAAGCGCCAGCTCATGGACGACCTGGGGCAGGGGCGCTTCCGCCGCGAGAAGAAGCTGGTGGATGCGCTGGACAAGACTACGCGCCGCCAGCTCCGCCGCCGCCTCCAGCGTCTGCAAGCCGATCTGGCCCGGGCGGGCGAGTCGCCGGCCGCCGCTCCCGCGGGCACGGAAGCGGATCCGGTGGCCGCCGCCCT
>DATIWW010000506.1:0-6941 GCA_035519175.1 Terriglobales bacterium | reverse complement strand
CGGCGGACTCCTGGATTCGCGCAGCGACGTCTTTTCGCTGGGAGTGATCCTCTACGAGCTGCTCACGGGCCAGCTTCCCTTTCACGGCGACACCCTGAGGGCGCAGGTTCTCGCGCTGTGCCAGGACGACCCCGTCCTGCCCCGGCGCGTCGAGGGAAGCGTCCCCGGAGAACTGCAGAATATCTGCCTGAAGGCGCTGGAGAAGAATCCAGAAGACCGATACGCGTCCGCCCGGGAAATGGCCGACGACCTGGAACGATTCCTGGCCGGCGAGCCGGTCCTCGCGCTTCCCTCCGCCTACGCCCGCTTGATGAGCGGCAAGATCGAGCAGCATGTGCGGGAACTCAAGGGGTGGACCCAGGACCGTCTGCTCTCGGAGTTGGAGTTCGACTCCTTCCGCCGCCAGTACGAACGGCTGGTGGAACGCGAAGACGCCTGGATCATGCAGGTGCGGCGCCTCTCCTTTTCCCAGGTCACGCTCTATTTCGGAGCTTGGATCCTGGTGCTGGGCGCGGCGCTGGTGGTCCTGTTTGACTACAGGACATTGGCGGGAACGCCGGCGGTCCTGGTGATCGCCGCGGCCGCCGCTTCCACCGGTTTCATGGGCATACGTTGCTGGCGTGAAGACCAGCGCCGCATCGGAGTGGCTTATCTTCTCGCCTTCTGCCTTCTGGTGCCGGTCTTCTTGATGGTGGTGATGGGGCAGTATCACTGGCTGACTGCCGGCAGCCAGGACAATGCCAGGCTCGAGTTCTTCGCCCGCTTCGAATCCTTCCGCAAAGCCACCAACGCCCAGTTGTGGTGGTCGATTGCGCTGGCGCTCCCAGGCTACGCCTGGCTCCGTCGCTTTACCCGCTCTTCCGTGTTTTCCCTAGTGCTGGCCTTCATGGGCGCCATGTTGTGTCTGGTCACTTTGTTGCGCATGGGACTGCTGGAATGGATCGAGAATGACCCAGGCCGCGTCTATCTGCGCTTGCTCCCGTTTGCCCTGGTCTTCTTCTTGCTGGGGCTTGTGATCGAGCGCCTGCGCTTCCCCGCGGACTCCCGCTATTTCTATTTCTTTGCCGTAGCCTTCACCCTGGTGGGTCTGAGCGGGGTGGCGGCTTTTTACGAACCGTACGCCAGCTGGCTGAAGTCAGTCGCGCCCCGCACCCGCGGGCAGCAGGAATACTTGTTCATGATCAATGCCGTGATCTACTTGGCGCTGCAACAACTCTGCGACCACTATCCCTCCGCGGAGATGCGATGGGTCGCCAAGACCTTTCGCTTCGTCATTCCAGGCCACATCCTGACCTCACTGTGGCTCCTGGGCTTGTCGGCTTCCGACTTGTGGGCGAAGTCCCCCCAGAACATCGCCCTGCGCCAGGAAGCCAGGTTTTTCGAGATCCTCTTGCCGGTGGCGGCGTGCGCGCTGATCTTCGGCAGCATTCCCAAGCAGATGAAGAACTTTCTGGTCACCGGTCTTCTCTTTCTGGCCATCGGCATCATCCGCCTGCAGCAGGACCTGTTCCAGCAGCACGCCTCCTGGCCGGTCAGCCTGCTCTTGGCCGGCCTGCTGCTGATGATCCTGGCCGCCAATTATCCTGCCTTGAAGACCGCCCGCCTTGGGCGCTGGCGTCGTAAGTACTAGTGCCATAACGAGTTAACAGCGCCCCAAAGCCTGAAGAGAAATTTCCAGCCGCCTGCAATCTGTGGAACGAAATGTCGCTGCCCATGGTAAGCGCACGAGTGGCGCGATCAGCAAGGAGGCAGCCATGAAATGGCATAAGTTGCTTTGGGTGCTGCCGCTGGCCCTGTTGCTGGCCGGCTGCGAGCCTGTGGACTCGTTGAGTCCGTTGTACACCGACAAAGACGTCGTCTTCGACGAGGCGCTGCTGGGCCCATGGAGAGGCGAGGGCGAGGGGTTGAACTTCGCGAAGCTCGGCGACGACGGGTACAGGATCGTGATGACGCAGAAGGACAACGATACTGGCCAGGTCACGACCCTTGTCTTTGACGGACATCTGGTCCAACTGCAGGACCATCGCTTTCTCGACGTGGTCCGGCGGGAATCTACGCCCCTCGACGATTCGCAGACCATGCCCGAAGTGAGGATCACGCGAACCGGGGACGGACTCCAGATCGAGCCGCGCCTGGTCCGCATCGGCAAGGGAGCGTACCTGGAGTTACTGGCCGGCGAGTCCGAGGACGATCAGGATCGGTTCAGCCTGCGTCCGCGGCAGGCGCATCAGTTCTTCCAGATCGTGATGGAAGACGAAGGCAGGACTCTGAAGCTGGTCCAGCTCGACGATTCCTGGATCGCTCGCCAGATCCGCGATGGCGGGCTGGTCATCGATCACGAGACCGTGGACGGGGAGTCGGTCGTGCTGACCGCGACCACCCCGGAACTGCAGCAACTGGTGCTGGACCACGTTGACGACGAAGAAGCGTTTCGCGGAGCGACGATCGTGCATCGTCCCGGCCCAGATCCGCGGTAGTCGGCGGAGGGCACGCTCGCAGGGCGTGGTTCAGGGGGTGAGGCCCGGCCCCGTGGCCTGCCGGGTTGGTGGAGTCGTGCCCTCCCGATCCATGAACGCCGGGTCCACCCCGTCAGTGTTTGGAAGGAGAGGCCGGCGCTCCCAGGAACTGCAGCCGCGGCACCGCCGCCAGCACCCCCGCTTCCACGGCGTATTGCAAGAACAGGTCCAGCCCTTCCCGGCACGCGGGATCCAGGCGGTAGTGGATGTTGCCGGTCAGGTAGGAGACGGCCTCCTCCTCGCGGATGCCGATGCGCGGCGCCCACTGGCGTGCGATCTGCAGCAGGTGCTCCGGCTCCAGGCCGTGGTCGCGGGAGCGCTGGAAGACCTCGGCCAGCCCGGGATGCGCCACCGCCGCCCGCGCCGCCCAGAAGGCGAAGACGAAGGGCTTGCCGGTATGCCGGTACCACTCCTCGGCCATGTCGTAGACGTGGTAGCGCTGCCGGTCCACCGCCAGGGCAGGGTCGCCGATGAGCAGGGCCGCGTCGCAGCGCGCCAGCATCTTGTCCAGATCCGGCTCCATGGGCTGGAAGCGGTGCGAGCCCCGCGCCCACTTGCGCAGCACGATGCGGGTCAGGGCCACCGAGGTGCGCGACGAGGTGTCGGCGGCCACGCTCTCGATCTGCTCCAGCGCCACCCTGCTGACCAGCAGGATCGACCGCACCGGTCCCCGCGCCGCGATGGCGACGTCGGGAATCACCACCAGGTCGGGGATGGTGGCGTAGGCCACCACCGGGATGATGCCGATGTCGGCCTGGCCCTCGCGCAGTTGCTCCGCGCAGACCGAGGGCACAGTGTAGGAGACCTCGAAGTCGCGTCCCAGGCTGCCGTGCTCGAAGTCCCACATCAGGGGCGCGGTGTTCAGGAAGGAGATGGCGGAGACGCGCAGCCGGGCCATGACGGAAGAGCATTGTAACAAAGGCCGGTGACCGGCTTCCTTGACAGCGATTTTTTCCAGGAGTTAGATTCCGCGCAGGTGCCCCAAGCAGGGCCCATGAGCGCGGTCGCGCCCCAATTCGCCTCTCCTGAGCCCGAGACCCGGCAGCTGCGGTGGCTGGCGCTGGCCCTGACCCCGGAACTCGGCCCCACCCGCGCGCGCCGATTGGTCGAGCACCTGGGCGGCATTGAGCAGGTCTTCCGCGCCTCCCTGACCGAACTAGAGGCGGCGGGGCTGCGCGCGCCGGCGGCCCAGGCCCTGGGCACGGGCAAATCCCTGGTCCTGGCGCAGGAGGAATGGTCGAAGACGGCGCAGGCGGGAGCCCAGATCGTCGCCCTCGATGATCCCGCCTATCCTCCCCGGCTCAAGCAGATCTACGACCCGCCGGTCGCGCTCTACGTGCGCGGCAACCTGGCCGCGCTCTCCGAGCCCGGCATCGCCATCGTGGGCACGCGCCATCCTACCCCCTACGGCCTGGGCATGGCCGAGCGGCTGGCCTGCGACCTGGCCAACCGCGGGGTCATCATTATCAGTGGCATGGCCCGCGGGGTGGATACCGCGGGGCATCGCGGCGCCCTGGTGGCCAGGGCGAAGACCGTGGCCGTCTTCGGCACCGGCATCGACGTCATCTACCCGCGCGAGAACAAGAAGATCGCCGACAGCATCCTGGCCCTGGGAGGCGCGCTGGCCAGCGAGTTTCCCCTGGGTACCTTCGCCGCGCCCCAGAACTTCCCCATCCGCAACCGCATCATCAGCGGGCTGGCGGTGGGCGTGCTGGTGGTGGAAGCGGGCGAGTACTCAGGCACGCGCATCACCGCGCGCTGCGCCTTGGAGCAGAACCGCGAACTGTTCGCCGTCCCCGGCAACGTCACCAACAAGAACTCCTGGGGGCCGAACACCCTCATCAAGCAGGGGGCCAAGCTGGTGGCCACCTGGGAGGACATCTGGGAGGAATTGCCCAGCGACGTGAAGCAGCAACTGGCCGACCGCCTGCCTTCTGCAACCGCGGAGCCGGCTACTGCATCCTTATTTGAGGGTCAGGAGCTACCCCCGCACGAAAAGCGGGTCCTGGCGCTGCTCAAGGCGGACGAGGCCACTCAGATCGACGAGTTGGTGGAGCAGCTGGAGCCGGAGCTTTCCTCATCGGAGATCTTTGCCGCGCTCTTCGAGCTGGAGCTGGCCGGGAAGGTTCGTCAATTGCCCGGCAAGAATTTTGTTCGCGCCTTCTAAGCTCCGCGCGCACTACCACTTCACAGCAAGCGAGCATTAGCAGGAATGGTGCCGGATTCGCGTTTTTCCGCCATTCCGTGCTAGGTTGAAACCCATTGCACGAAGGCAACAAGGGAGAATAGAGGAGTTTGAGCAAAGGCTTAGTCATCGTCGAATCGCCGGCCAAGGCCAAGACCATCCAGAAATACCTGGGCAAGGGGTACTCCGTCGCGGCCTCGCTGGGGCACGTCAAGGACCTGCCCAAGAGCACCCTGGGGGTGGACCTGGAGAACGACTTCCAGGCGGACTACGTCGTCATCCCGGGCAAGGAAAAGGTCCTGGCTGACCTGAAGAAGCGCGCGGCCGGCGCCGAGGCCATCTACCTGGCTCCCGACCCCGACCGCGAGGGCGAGGCCATCGCCGCCCATCTCGCCGAAGAACTCGGTGGCGAGGCCGTCAACGGCAAGAAGAAGAAAAAGAAGGTTGCCAGCCGCGTCCCCATCCACCGCGTCACCTTCAACGAGATCACGAAGCGGGCGGTGCAGGAGGCCTTCCAGCAGCCCCGCGAGATCGACCGCAAGCTGGTGGACGCGCAGCTCACCCGCCGCGTGCTCGACCGCCTGGTGGGTTACCAGATCTCGCCCCTGCTCTGGGACAAGGTGCGGCGCGGGCTCTCCGCCGGCCGGGTGCAGACCGTGGCCGTCCGTTTGATCGTGGAGCGCGAGCGCGAGATCAAGGCCTTCCAGAAGAAGGAATACTGGACCCTCGACGCCCATCTGGCCGCCGCCAAGCCGCCCACCTTCGATGCCAGCCTGGTAGGCGCCAACCCGGAGAAGAACCTTGTCCCCAACCAGGAAGCCGCGCAGGCCCTGGAGGCCAAGCTGCGCAAGGCGGAGTGGACGGTGGCCGCGGTGGACACCCGCGAGCGCCGCCGCAACCCCTATCCTCCTTTCACCACCAGCAAGCTGCAGCAGGACTCCTCGCGCAAGCTGCGCTTCAGCGTGAAGCGCACCATGATGATCGCCCAGCGCCTCTATGAAGGCGTGGAACTGGGCGAGGAAGGCTCCGTCGGCCTGATCACCTACATGCGCACCGATTCCACCCGCGTCTCCCAGGACGCCATCGCCGAGGTGCGCGAGCTGATCGGGCGCGACTTCGGCGCCGGCTACCTGCCCCCGGACCCCATCGAGTACAGGTCCAAGAAGGGGGCGCAGGACGCCCACGAGGCCATCCGCCCCACCTCCGTGGCCCGCCATCCCGACCAGATCAAGCACTACCTGCACGAGGACGAGTACAAGGTCTACAAGCTCATCTGGCAGCGCTTCCTGGCCTCGCAGATGAACCCCGCCGTCTTCGACCAGACCAGCGTGGACATCAGCGCCCGCGCCAAGCAGGAGAGCTTCCCCTTCCGCGTCACCGGCTCGGTGATGAAGTTCGACGGCTTCCTCAAGGTCTACGAGGAGTCCAAGGAAGGCAAGGACGAGGAGGACGAGGCCCTCAAGCACAAGCTGCCGGCCCTGGCGCCCGGACAGAAGCTCACCCTCAAGGAACTCAAGCCGGAGCAGCATTTCACCGAGCCCCCGCCGCGCTACAACGAGGCCTCTTTGGTCAAGGAGCTGGAGGAGCGCGGCATCGGCCGCCCCTCCACCTACGCCACCATCCTCTCCACCATCCAGGAGCGCCAGTACGTGCAGAAGGTGGG
This sequence comes from Terriglobales bacterium, assembly GCA_035519175.1. Classification (GTDB taxonomy): domain Bacteria; phylum Acidobacteriota; class Terriglobia; order Terriglobales; family Acidobacteriaceae; genus DASPRL01. The sequence continues at coordinate 577 of DATIWW010000506.1, read as the reverse complement.
AGGCAAGTTCGCCCCCACCGAGATCGGGCTGGTGGTGACCGACCTGCTGGTCGCCAACTTCCCCGACATCTTCGACCTGCAGTACACCGCCCGCCTGGAAGAAGAGCTCGACGAGATCGAAGAAGGCAAAGAGAAGTGGACCGACGCACTCGCCGAGTTCTACAAGAAGTTCGCCAAGGATCTCAAATACGCCGAAAAGCACATGGAAAACATCAAGCGTATGGAGAAGCCGACGGACGAAAAGTGCGAACGTTGCGGCGCGCCGCTGGTCATCAAGTGGGGCAAGCACGGCTCCTTCTATGCCTGCAGCACCTACGACAAGGACGATCCCAACAGCTGCACGTTTACCAAAGAAAATCCGATCAACCTGCCCGATCTCGATTCCGCCGACATGCAGGAGACCGCGCAGGAAGAGTACTGCGAAAACTGCGGCCGGGTAATGGTTCTGAAGCGCGGACGCTTCGGCCAGTTCATGGCCTGCACCGGCTACCCGGACTGCAAGACCACGCGGCGGCTGGACCAGGGCAAGCGCGTTCCCGACATTCCGCTCGAAGAAATCTGTCCGGAGTGCAAGACC
>DATIWW010000505.1:0-2365 GCA_035519175.1 Terriglobales bacterium | reverse complement strand
CGGGCTCCGGGTCACTCGGGCTCCCTCAGGATGACAATGGGAAAGGCCAGGCGGGATGCAGGCCTGAAGGCCTGCGCCACCGTAGCCCGCTAACTCCTAACTCCAAACTCCTAACTACCCTCTGATTCCCACGACCCCCATCAACCTTCCTGTCTCTCCCTTCGTGGCCCGGTACGAAAAGAACCTCTCCGGCTCGCAGGCCGTGCACAGGGGCGAAACCTCGATGTTCCCGGCCGGCAGCCCGGCATCCAGCAACTGCCGCCGGTTGGCTTCCACCAGGTCGAGGTGGGGCTTGCGACCCAGGTCGTGGTGGCCGGGCGCCCGCGCCGTCATAAACAGCAGCGGATAGCGCTCGCGCACCTCATCGGATTCGAAGATGGTCTCGAACAATTCCCCGGCATAGGCGAACTGCGATTCGAACTGGTCGCGCAACTCCTCCGAGACCTCGTAGCAGCACTGGTGGATGCCCGGACCGATGGCCGCCTGCATGCGCCGCGGGTCGCTCGCGAAGCGCCGGCGCATCTCGCCCACGCCCTTCTCCACGATGCGCGCCAGCGCGCCCCGCCACCCGGCGTGAAAAACGCCCACGGCGCGGTGCTTCGGGTCCACCACCACCACCGGCAGGCAGTCCGCGGTCTGGACGGCCAAGAGCAGCCCGGGCTGGTCGGTGATCAGCCCATCGCCGGCCAGGCGCTCTTTGGGCTCGCGCTCGACATAGTGGATGGTGGCCGAGTGCACCTGCCGCAGCGTGACCAGCGGCCAGGAGCGTCCGCGCTTGTCTACCGCTCCCAGCGCCTTCAGGAAGGCCGCGCGGTTGCGCTCCACCGCCGCGCGCGCGTCCTGCTTGGTGAAGCCCAGGTTCAGCGCCCCGCCGCCGTAGGCGCGGGAAAAGCCGCCCCGCTTCGTGCTGAAGCCGTGCACCAGCCAGCCGAGCCGCGCCAGCTTTTCCCCGCGCAGGATCTCCACGGCCGCTCCGCGCGCGCGCTTCCCTGCCTTGCTTGTCGTCTTTGCGCCCACCGCTTGGGATTGTACCGGATGCTTAGCGCACCCAGGCGCGCACCAGGGCCGGCTTCCCGTCCTTCTTCCCAAGGAAGGTGTAGCCCTCGCCCGCCGAGAAGCAGAACGACACATTACTCAGCTCAGGGCCAGGAACGTACTCGGTCTGCACCACGCCGGTCGAGGGATCGAAGGTGCGGAACATCACCTCGATCCCCGTCCGCTTGCCGAAGTTGGGCTTCACGAAGGTGACGGAGAGGACCCCGTGGGACAACTGAATGGAGTCCGCGTTGAACTCCGCCGCCGGCGAGGAAACCGGGATGCTTCGCACCAGCTTCCCCAGCGGGGAGATCACCAGCACCTCCGGTCCGCGCAGCAGGTAGGCGTTGCCGTCCTCGCCCATGGCCACGGAATCCTGGGGAATGCTTCCCTGAACAGGTGTTCCCTTCTTGGACCATGTCGTCTCCTCGAACTTGGCCGCCGCCTTTCCGCTCAGCCCCACCTCCCCCACCAGCGCACCGCTGTTCTGGAGGAGCAGCAGGCGCCGCTGGCCGCGCAGCGCTTCGGTCGCGTGCCGGTCGTAGTGCCCCGAGACCAGGATGTCCCCGCTCGCAAAGACCGCGAACTTCTCCACCCAGAAGTTCGCCGGCAGATCGAGATGGGTCTTCGAGGAGACCTCGCCGTCCGAGGCGTAGCTCACCAGGAAGTAATCCACGGCGGTGGCGTTGCCGTCATAGGTGAGGGCGTAGAAGCCTCCCGTGCCGCTGACCGTGAACTCGCCCATGCGGAACTCCTTGCCGGCGTCCTCCGTGTCGGTGGGCGGCGCAAACTCCACCAGCTTGCGGCCCTCGGGAGAGAACTTCCAGACGGGATTCTTGTCCACGCGCAGGACCAGCGCGGGCCGCAGATACATGTTGCCCTCGGCGTCGCACAAGACGGGCCCGGTAGAATCGAAGTCCCAGCGCAGCTCGCGGGAGTCCACCGGCTTTAGCACCATCCTGGGGATGTCCGGCGAGGCCGGCGGCGCTTGCGCCCGCACAGAGAGGCCGACTCCCCCGCCCAGGGCCAGGACCAGAAGAATTCCGGGCAGCCACTTCATACATCCACCTGCCTTTGACAAAGCATGGTTGCGCCGGGCGCGCCCGCTGTCAACGTTGCCGCCCCGCGCCGCCCTCCGCTATAGTTCTTGTGCCATGTACGAGGACTTCCACGCGCGCGACCGCTGGAGCGGCCAGCCGGTCCACTGCCTCTTCCAGAAGCTGATCGTGGCCATCTCCACCCGCCACGCCGACGCCGTGGACCTGAAGTTCCTGGCCGGCGGCCAGCCCGTCTGGATCGCGCTGCCGCATCCCGCCTGGGGGGAGTACGA
>DATIWW010000504.1:0-6394 GCA_035519175.1 Terriglobales bacterium | reverse complement strand
GGCTGATCTTCGAGGAACTGTTCTTCCTCGAGCTGGGTCTGGAGCTGAAACGGCAGAAGTTGCGCGCCGTCCCCGGCATCGCGTTTCCGGTGAACGACCAGGTGCGCCAAGCCATCAAACGCATCCTGCCCTTTCATCCCACTGAGGCGCAGAAGAAGGTGCTGCGCGAGATCGCCGACGACATGCAGCGCGCCACGCCCATGCGGCGGCTGCTGCAGGGCGACGTGGGCTCGGGCAAGACCATCGTGGCCTTCGAGGCCGCCATCCTGGCCATCGAGAACGGCCACCAGGTGGCGCTGATGGCGCCCACCGAGATCCTGGCCACCCAGCACTATCTCTCGGCGCGGCGCATCCTGGAGAACGCCGGCTACCGCATCGTGCTGCTGACCGGATCGCTGGAGCCGGAGCGCAAGCGCGAGATCCGCCGCCACATCGCCCAGGGCAACGTGCACCTGGTCATCGGGACGCACGCCCTCATCGAAGAAAAAGTGGAGTTCGCCAGGCTCGGCCTCGTGATCGTCGACGAGCAGCACCGCTTCGGCGTCCTGCAGCGCATGCGGCTGATGAAGAAGAGCGCCGAGGCGGCCGAGCCTGACACCCTGGTGATGACGGCCACCCCCATTCCCCGCACCCTGGCGCTCACCCTCTACGGCGACCTGGACGTCAGCCTGCTCGACGAGATGCCGCCGGGGCGCACGCCCATCGTCACGCGGCGGGTCTCCGACGAGCGCGCCGACGAGGTGTGGGGCTTCGTGCGCCAGCAGGTGGCGGCCGGGCGCCAGGCCTTCGTGGTCTATCCCGTCATCGAGGAGAGCAAGGAAGAGCGCAAGCAGGACCAGCCGCTGGCCGGCGACCTCTTCGAGCAGCCCAAGGCGTCGTCGCTCAAGGCCGCCATCCAGATGTACGAGCAGTTGCGCAAGAAGGTCTTCCCCGACCTGCGCGTCGGGCTGCTGCACGGGCGGCTGGATCCCGAAGAGAAGGACTCGACCATGCGCCGCTTCCAGCGCGGCGAGGTAGACGTGCTGGTTTCGACCACGGTGATCGAGGTGGGGGTGGACGTCCCTAACGCCAGCGTGATGGTGGTGGAGCACGCCGAACGCTTTGGCCTGGCGCAACTGCACCAGTTGCGCGGGCGCATCGGGCGGGGCGCGGCCAGGAGTTACTGCGTGCTCATGACCGGCGGCAAGGTCACGCCCGAGGCCGAGCAGCGCCTCTCGACCATGGTGCGCACCACCGACGGCTTCGAGATCGCGGAGAAGGACCTCGAGCTGCGCGGCCCGGGAGAGTTCTTCGGCACGCGCCAAGCGGGCATGCCCAGCTTCCGCGTGGCCAATCTCTTACGCGACCGCGAACTGCTGGAGACGGCCAAGCGTGAGGCGGCGGCGCTGGTGCGCGCTCCCAGCCCGGACATCCCGCAGGAGGAGGTCCGCACCGCCTTCCAGCACTTGAAGGCACACTGGCAGCGGAGGTATGGGCTGGTGGAGGTCGGGTGAGCGTTGGAGTTAGGAGTGTGTAGTCAGGAGTTAGCGGCGCGAGGACCTCTCGGTGCGCGCAAACTCCTGACTCCTCAGGACTAACTACAAGACCCTCAGTCCGCCTTGCTGGCGTAGAGATCCAGATCGCCGACGTCCACGTGCGCGTGCAGGCGATAGGGACCGGTGCCCTGGGTGCGCAGCTTGCCGCCCAGCCAACCCTTGGGGTTGCCGAAGGGCGAGGCGTTGAGGTCGCCGATGTGCACGGAGGCGTCCACCAGGCCGTAGGCGGCGGGATCGGTCACGTCCAGCTTGACGTCGCCCACGTGGTTCTCGATGTCCTTGTCGCCCTCGATGCCCTTGACCTCCAGGTCGCCGGCACTCTGCCGCACCCACAGGTTGGTGTGCGCCGGGATCTCGATGGTGACCTGGAAGTCCTTGTGCGGCCCGCTGACCCAGAGCTCGGAGCCGTTGCTGTGGGAGCGGACCTCGACCTTCACCTTGTTGAGCTGGTCCTCGCTCCTGGTGGAGTAGGTCACCACGATCTTGTCGCCGGAACCGGCGCGAATGCGGTAGTCGCCGCCGCCCAGGTGCAGTGCCAGGTTGCTGCCCGGCTGGAAGCTGCTTTCCATCTGCCGCTGGGACGCCTGGGGCTCGGCCGCGGCCAGCGCGGTCAGCAGCAAGCACGCTGCCAGAATCGCCAGGGAACGCTTCATGGGACACCTCCACCTTGGGTTGAAGTACGGAGCATATCAAAAAGAAGTTCCCTGCGGGTAGCGGAGCGGGGTGAATCGGAGTTAGTAGTTTGGAGTTGGGAGTTAGCCGGAGATGCGATGTCGCTAGCTCCAAACTACAAACTCCTAACTCCTTCGCTGTGATTAAATAATGCCGTCGTGAAGACCGCCGCCAAGTCCGCCGAAAGGTCCGCTCTCTACCGCAAGCTGCCCGCGGTGGACGAACTGCTGCGCGCGCCCGAAGTCGCCGCCCTGGAAGCGCGCGAAGGGCACGCGGCGGTGGCGGAAGCGGCGCGGGCGGTGCTTGCCACCCTGCGCCAGGAGATCGCCGCCGGGCGCCTGGACGCCGCCCAGCTCGAGCTCGCGCTGAGCGGGCTGGCCCCGGCGGTCGAGCGCCGCCTGCGGCAGTCGCTCAGCTTCTCCCTGCGCCCGGTGATCAACGCCACCGGAGTGGTGCTGCACACCAACCTGGGACGCGCGCCCCTGGCGGAGCAGGCGCTGGAGCGCATGCGCACCATCGCCACCGCCTACTCCAACCTGGAATTCGATCTGGAAGCCGGGGAGCGCGGCCGGCGCGACGCCCACGCCGACCGGCTGTTCGCGCGCCTGCTCAACCGCGAGGGCGTGCGCGGCGTCTCCACCCTGGTAGTGAACAACAACGCCGCCGCCGTGCTGCTGGCGCTGAACACGCTGGGCGAGGGCGGTGAGGTCATCGTCTCGCGCGGCGAATTGGTGGAGATCGGCGGCAGCTTCCGCATCCCCGACGTCATGGCGCGCTCGGGAGCGCTGCTGCGCGAGGTGGGCACCACCAACCGCACTCGTCTCTCCGACTACGCCCGCGCCATCGGCAAGCAGACCCGGGCGCTGCTGCGCGTGCATCGCTCCAACTTCCAGATCGTGGGCTTCACCGAGCAGCCGCTGCTCGCCGACCTGGTCAAGCTGGCGCGCAAGCACAAGCTGCCGCTGGTGGAAGACCTGGGTTCGGGAGCGCTGGTGGAGCCGCGCGCGCTGGGCCTCGCGGGCGAGCCCAGCGTCTGGGACAGCCTGCGCGCGGGCGTGGACGTGGTCACCTACAGCGGCGACAAGCTGCTGGGCGGGCCGCAGGCGGGGTTGCTCAGCGGCAAGAAAGACGTGGTGGCGCGGCTGCGCGCCAATCCCCTGTTCCGCGCGCTGCGCGTGGACAAGCTCACCTACGCCGCGCTGGAAGTGACCTTGACGTCCTACCTGCGGCAGGATCACGATGCCATCCCGGCGCTGCGCATGATGCGGTTGAGCGCGGAAGAGATCGGGAAGCGGGCGCAAGCGCTGGCGCAGAAGCTGCGCGTGGCGGCCAGGCTGGAGGTCACGGTGATCCCCGGCGAGTCCGTGGTGGGCGGCGGCGCGGCCCCGGGGACGGCGCTGCCCACGGTCTTGCTGGCGGTGAGCTGCGCAGGTCTGAGCGCCGACGCGCTGGCGGCGCGCCTGCGCGCCGCCGAGCCTCCGGTCATCGCGCGCGTGGAAGAAGGTCGCGTGCTGCTCGACCTGCGCACCGTCTTTCCCCAGCAAGATGAGCTGGTGGCGCGGGCGCTGGCGAGGGTCGCGGGATGATCGTCGGATCGGGCGTGGATATCGTGGAGGTGCCGCGCATCGCTGCGGCCATCCGGCGCTTCGGCGCGCGCTTCCTGCACCGCATCTTCACCGAGGACGAGATCCGTTACTGCGAGTCCAAGCACAACCGTGTGGAGCGCTACGCCGCGCGCTTCGCGGCCAAGGAGGCGGCGCTGAAGGCCATCGGCACGGGCTGGCGCCGGGGCGTTGCCTGGAAGGAGGTCGAGGTCGGGCGCGAGCCCGGCGGGCGGCCCACGCTCATCTTCTCCGGGCAGGCGGCCAAGCACGCCGCATTCCTGGGCATGAAGCGGGCCGCGCTCTCGCTCTCGCACACCGCCGAGCACGCGGTCGCGCAGGTGATCCTGGAAGACTAACCGCAGAGAACGCGGAGAACGCAGAGACCGCAGAGAAATCAATAAATGAATAAATCAGTAAATCAATAAATCTCCCCGATGAGCGACGCGCCCATCCTTCCCTACGAGTCTCCCCTTGAGGCAAAGACGTTGGATCGCGCGCCCCTGGCCGCCGTCGCGCTGGTCAGCTTCGCCAGCCTGCTGCTGGAATTGGCGCTGACGCGGCTGTTCTCGGTGGTGCTCTTCTATCACTTTGCCTTTCTGGCCATCTCGGTGGCGCTCTTGGGGCTGGGCGCGGGCGGAGTCTTCGCCTACCTGCGACGGGCGCGGCTGGCGGGCGTCGGGACGCGGCGCCTGGGAGCCTGGCTGTGCGGGCTGAACGCGCTGGCCATCGTGGCCGTGCTCGAGATCGTGCTGCACGTCCCCGTCTCGCTGGGGCTGGAGCGCGCCAACTTCCTGCGCCTGACCGCGCTGTATCTGGCGGCGGCGGTGCCCTTCTTCTTCACCGGGCTGTTGTTCTCGACGCTGTTCGCGCGCGAGAGCGGGCGCATCTCGCATCTCTACGGCGCCGACCTGGCGGGCGGCGCGCTGGCCTGCCTGGCGGTGGTGCCGCTGCTGGACTGGCTGGGCGGGCCCAACGCCATCCTCGCGGCGGCGCTGGCCATGGCGGTGGCGGCGGCGGTGTGGGCGGAGCGCGGCGGGCGGCGCAAGGCGGCGCTCACGCTGGCGGCTCTGCTCGGCCTGCTGATTGCGGCCAACTATTCCGGGCGGCTGATCGACATCGTGTACGCCAAGGGCATGCGCCGCGACCGCCCCTGGATGCTGTTCGCGCGCTGGAACGCCCTGTCGCGGGTGGAGGTGGACCAGCAGGGCGACTCCAAGGTCATCGTCATCGATGCCGACGCTTCCACCGCCATCATGAACGTGGACCCGCACCACTGGCAGGGCACGGTGTGGGAGCGCGACCTGATGGCGCAGGCGCCGGCGGTGGTCAACGTGCTCCGTCCCAAGGGCGACTACGCCATCATCGGCCCGGGCGGCGGGGTGGACGTGCTGCGCGCGGTGGCCAACGGCAGCCCCTCGGTCACCGCCATCGAGATCAATCCCATCATCGCCACCACCATCATGCGCGGCCGCTACGCCGCCTACGCCTACCACCTCTACCAGATCCCCGAGGTGCACCTGCACGTGGGCGACGGGCGCTCCTGGATCCGCCAGAGCCGCGACCAGTACGACGTGATCGAGATGACGCTGGTGGACACCTGGGCGTCGACCGCGGCGGGCGCGTTCGCGCTCAGCGAGAACAACCTCTACACCGTGGAGGCCTTCCGCGAGTACTTCGACCACCTCAAGCCCGACGGCATCATCGCCATCACCCGCTGGGAGTTCAAGGAGCCGCGCGAGGCGCTAAGGGTGGTCAGCCAGGGGATTGAGGCTCTCCGTGCGGAGGGCGTCCGACCGGAAGAAATCCCCAATCACTTCGTCATCATCGCCGACGGAAAGCTCGACGAAGATGGCCGCCCGGTCACAGTGCTAATCAAGAAAGGTGTGTTCACCAGGGAAGAGGAAGACAGCGTATTCCACTACGTTACGGCGCATCAGAATCTCTTTGGTGTTTACACACCGATCCGTTTCGGCGGGAACCTGCTGTTGGGGTGTCCCAGCGACGGGTCCATTCCCTTTGGATGGGAGCAGGTGTGCGCGCCGGAAATCCAGGCCATAACGAAAGAGCACACCGCTACTCCGTCTGCAATGCAGCCCTTTAGCGATCTCCTGCTTGCGGCGTCTTTCGCCGGTGGGTCACGGAACTTCCACGGCGACTTCATCCAGAGGTATCCCTACAACATCTCCCCCGTCACCGACGACGCGCCTTTCTTCTTCTTCACGCTGAAGACGGGGCAGGTGCTGCGTGGCATCCTCTCCGGCACCGGGCGCGGCATGGACTGGCGCGTCAACCTGGGGACGGTGGTGCTGGGCATGCTGCTGGTGATCTCGCTGGTGGCGGTCGGAGCCTTCCTGGTGCTGCCGCTGGCCCTCTACGCCCCGGCGCGGGCGGCGGGCAGCCTGCGCCTGCTCTACTTCGTGGCCGTCGGCCTGGGCTACATCCTGGTGGAGATCGCCTTCATCCAGCGCTTCGTGCTCTTTCTGGGACATCCCACCTACGCGCTGACGGTGGTGATCTTCCTGCTGCTGCTGGCGAGCGGGGCGGGGAGCGTGCTGGCGCGGCGCTGGCTGCGCGATCCCCTGC
>DATIWW010000503.1:0-2922 GCA_035519175.1 Terriglobales bacterium | reverse complement strand
CCCAGGCCAGTGACCTCCGTCGCTCGAGAAGTGCTGAACCACCAGAGTGACTCCCGCGAGCCCCCCACCAACAGTCATTGTGACGAGTGTCAAGCGCAGCCAAGTCTTGATGATAGAAGACTCCACGGCCGTACTAGGGGTCTTGGCCGACTGCCACAACAAGACAAGCATCAGCACTGCTAGAACATCGACACCTGCGCCCCAGGGAAATTGCCCGAGCAAGTAGAGCTGCCATTTGTACCCGAGGGTCAATCCCCACTTGAAACTGTCGCTAAAGCGAGCAACCCTAATCCCAAAACCAGCAGCAAACTGGTAAACGACGACCGGCGATGAAAGCCAAGGAATCTGTAACGCAAGTGCCGCAGACAGCAGGCGTGTCCGCCGTGGGTCATGCACGAAAATGAGACCGCTAACGGCGACAAATGTGAAAAGTGCGAGCCCCAGCGAGTATAAAAACCGCTGACCTTGGTCACTGAAGAGAAGCTGAGCCGTCGTGGCAGCTCCCGCGAATCCTCCACCGACGGTCATTGTGACAAGTGTTAGACGCAGCCAAGTCTTCATAACGTAACAGTTAACCGGCGCATGCTCTAACAGAGCAGCGTGCCTGCTCTATAGGCCGTTGCAGCCCTATCTCTTTGCCGAGTGGAACGTGAGTCTACAATAGCGCGAGGCTCCCCGAGTAACTGTTGATAAATCCCCTTATCACCAGTTGGCCAAGCGTTCTTGGCTTTGGGAGTCTCACCGGTTGCCTCGCCTCCGCCCAGCCCGCGAGGGCGATTGGCAATAGCCCAGGACGAAGTCCTGGGAAAGCTCGAAGGTACGAGACCAGTCCCGAAGGGACGATTGAGAATCCGGGTTGCCAAACGCGCCCCGGCAATGCGAGACGTTCAATCGTCCCTGCGGGACTCGCCATCCCTCCCGCCTCTTACCCAGCACTTCCGTGCTGGGCTATTGCCAAGCGCCCTGCGGGCTAGGTGTCGGCCGCTTGCACGCCAGGATGTTACCAATCGCCCTGCTGGCTGGGTGTCGGCAGCCTGCATGGCAGGGTGGGAAAGCACTGGGTGCAGATCCCAATCGCCCCGAGAAGAGCAGCTCATTGAGCTGGCCTGTTAGGAGATAGCTCCGCCGCCCGGGACCGCGATTCTTTTGTCCGTTGCGCCCCGTCGCGCGCCCAAGTAAGCTACCTGCTCTCGTATGCTGCGCTTCCTCAAGCTGCTGCAGGCGTCGGTGTGGCGCACCTTCCAGCATGACGGCTTCATGCTGGCCAAGGCGGCGGCCTATTCCTCCATCCTGACGCTGTTTCCGGGGCTGCTGGTGGTGGCCAGCGTTCTGGCAACCTCGCACAAAACGGAGGCGTTCGTGCGCGAGATCGCCTACGCCGTGGGCCGCATCCTGCCCCCGGGCACGCACTCCACCGCCATGGCCTATTTCGAGGGGCACCAGCACCAACCCGTCCGCATCCTGGTCTCCGCCAGCATGATCACGCTGCTGGCGGCCTCCGGCATCATGATCTCCTGGATGCAGGGCTTCCGCGCCGCCTACGGCCTGCCCGAGACCTGGGGATTCTGGAAGGAGCGGGGTATCGCCTTCCTGCTGATGCTGCTCTCCATCGTGCCCATGACCGCGGCCACCATCCTGGTGGCCTTCGGCAACCAGATCGAGACCTGGATGGTGCTGCACGCCATAGCCACCTTCGGAGACGTCCGCTTCTACATCCTGCTGTTCTGGTCGGGAGTACGCTTCATCATCGCCACCCTGACCAGCATCGCCGTCATGACCATCGTCTACCACGCGGGTGTCCCCCGCACCCAGCCCTGGCACCGGGTGCTGGGCGGGGCCACGCTGGCCACCGTGTTGTGGCTGCTGGCCACCTTCCTCTTTGGCTGGTACGTGCGGCGCTTCGCCACCTACAACCTGATCTACGGCTCGCTGGGCGCCGCCATCGCCCTGCTGGTGTGGATGTACATGACCTCGATCATCGTCCTGGTCGGGGCGGAGTTCAACGCCCTGTGCTATCCCCGACCGCAGAAACTGACCGTCCGCGAGCCGGCGGAAGCTGCCCCGGCCCGGTGAATTCCGCATGACGAAGCCGGACATCCGCAAGAACGACGAAGCGTCGCGCTGGCGGCGGCGCGCCAAGATCGTGTGCACGCTGGGCCCGGCGTGCGCTGCGGAGGCGGTGTTGCGCGACCTGCTGCGCCTGGGCATGGACGTGGCCCGCCTGAACTTCTCCCACGGCAGCCACCGCGAGCACGGCGAAGTGATCCGGCGGCTGCGCCGCCTGGCCCGGGAGGAGCAGCGCACCCTGTGCATCCTGCAGGACCTGCAAGGGCCGAAGATCCGCACCGGGCGGCTGAAGCAGGGACGCCCGGTTCCACTGAAAGCGGGGGCGGCGCTCACCATCACGCCGCGCGATGTGCCCGGCACCGCCGCCCTGGTCTCCACCACCTTCCCCACCCTGGCGCAGGAGGTGCAGCCGGGAGCGCGGATCCTGCTCTCCGACGGCCTGATCGAGCTGCGGGTGAAGCGGGTGCGGGACGGCGACGTGGACTGCGAGGTGGTGAACGGCGGGCTGCTGGGCGAGCACAAGGGCATCAACCTGCCCGGCACCGCGGTGCGCGCGCCCGCGCTCACCGGGAAAGACATCCGGGACCTGGAGTTCGGGCTGGAGCACGGGGTGGACGCGGTGGCAGTCTCGTTCGTGCGCACCGCCGAGGACGTGCGCGCGGCGCGCCAGCTCATCGCCGCGCGCAAGATGGACGTCCCCGTGATCGCCAAGCTGGAGAAGCCCCAAGCCATCGACCACCTGGAGGAGATCTTCGACGAGTGCGACGGGGTGATGGTGGCGCGCGGCGACCTGGGCGTGGAGATGCCGCCGGAGACGGTGCCGGTGATCCAGAAGCACATCATCCGGCGGGCGGC
>DATIWW010000502.1:0-2297 GCA_035519175.1 Terriglobales bacterium | reverse complement strand
TACAAGGCCATGGCGCTCTTCGGCGAAAAGTACGGCGAAAAGGTCCGCGTCATCAAGATCGGTGACTTCTCCACCGAGCTCTGCGGCGGCACGCACACCCAGGCCACCGGCGAGATCGGGCTGGTGAAGATCCTGCGCGAGGAGAGCGTGTCGAGCGGCGTGCGGCGAGTGGAGGCGGTCACCGGCGAGGGCTCGCTGCGTCACTTCCGCAAGGACCATGAGCTGGAGAACGTGGTGGCCAGCGTGGTCCGTGTAGCACAGCCCCCCTCGGCTGTGCTCACTCCCGCTCAAGCGCTCAAACAGGAACTCGAGAAGAAGGACGATGAGATCAAGCGCCTGCGCAAGGAGTTGGAGCAGGCCAAGATGAAGTCGGCGGCGGCCTCGACCGCCTCCATCGAGGACAAGGTGCGCCTCATCAAGGGCGTGAAGGTGCTGACCCACCGGGTGGACAACCTGGAGCGGCCGCAACTGCGCACCCTGGTGGACAACCTGCGCGCCAAGCTGGGCTCCGGAGTGGTGGTGCTGGGCTCGGCGGCCGACGGCAAGGTGGCGCTCATCGTGGGCGTCACCCAGGACCTGACTTCGCGCGTACCGGCAGGCAAGGTCATCGCCGCGGTGGCGCAGAAGGTGGGCGGAAGCGGCGGCGGCCGCCCCGACATGGCCGAAGCCGGAGGCAAGAATCCCGAATCGCTGGATGAGGCCCTGGCCTCAGCCTATGGCGTGGTGGAATCCCTCCTCGGCTGACCGTGCCGCCCCGAAGGGGCTCAGAATCTGAAAGTAACGCTTTCGGCACACCTGAAGACGTGCCCTGATACAAAGCAAGATAGGGCGCAATCGGTTTGTATCAGGGCGCGGCTTTAGCCGTGCCGTTGCAGGCCGGAATTCACACAGGGCTTTAGCCCCTGAGGGAGAAAGTCATGCTCAAGTCTCTTATATCCCTGCTGGCGTTGTGCGCGGCGACAGCGCTGGCGCAGGCGCAAATGCCCAAGCCGTCCGCCCAGGACGAACTGAAGTCTGCCGAGCAGCGCCTGGTCGACGCCGAGCGCGACGGCGACGTCGCTACCCTGCAGCAGATGCTGGCTGAGGAGTTCGTGGCTACCGGCGCCACCGGCGTGCAGACGCAGAAGAAGGAGTTCATCGACTGGTACCACCCCAAGGCCTACCAATACATGACCGCCGAGGAGCTGGACATCCGGGTGTATGGCGACACGGCGGTGGTGCTGGGCAAGTGCCGCCAGCGCAATCTCAAATACGAGGACGAGGAGGCCACGCGCTTCACCGACGTCTGGGTGAAGCGCGAGGGCCAGTGGATCATCGTCGCCGAGCACTTCTCGCTGCTGACCGCGCCGCAATAAGCCCGAGGGTCAGGCCTTGCCCGTTCCCAGCGCCGGCTTGCTCACGAACTTCTCCGCCCAGCGGATGCGCCCGGTGAGCTGCATCACCACGAACAGGGTCACGATGGAGCCGATGGTGATGGCCAGCCCGGTGAATCCCTTGAAGAAGAACGCGTAGGAGAACAGCACCAGGTAGACCAGTTGGGAGAAGCCCGCCTCCACCGCCGCGAAGCGCATCCCCACCACCAGCCGCAGGTAGGTCACCACCAGGAAGATGGAGACCGCCGACGACAACGCAAAGGCCTGGTGGATGGAGATGTGGTCCACGGTGTAGGCCATCAGCAGGTGGAAGGCGAAGAAGGCGGCGGCCAGGAAAAAGTAGTTCATGGGGTGCAGGTCGATGCCGCGCAGCGTGGTGATGATGAACATCAGGAAGAAAAAGAAGAACAGGGAGACGGGGGCGAAGAAGCTGATCTGGCCGGCCAGGGGCCCGGGCTGCAGCTTCTCCGGCATCTGCATCCCGAGCTGGTAGCCGGTGAGCAGGTCGGAGTAGCGCCAGGTGAGCTGCCAGCCCTGCGGAGTCTCGGCCTTGTCGGTGGGCGAGAGGGTGTCGGCGGGAAAGTCGATGTCGCGGAAGTCGGTGCGCATGGTGAGGGTGAAGTCGCGCACCTGGGTGACGTCGTCGCCAAAGCGGTAGGTCCAGTTGTCCAGGCCCTGGGAGCGATAGGAGACGGCGAAGACCGCGCTCTGGCCCGCGGGCACGGTGGCGGAGGCCGCCAGCGAGCCCTGAGTGCTGGTGGGCACGGCCTTCTGGCCGTCGATGGTGACCTTGAGATCGTCGTAGATGGCCTGGGAGGCGGGCAGGGGAAGGACGAAGCGTACCGTCTGGTCCTTGTCGCTGGTGTTGCGGAAGGTATAGGCCCCGGCGAAGGCCACTTTGTAGGTGCTGTACCAGAGCAGGCC
>DATIWW010000501.1:0-2225 GCA_035519175.1 Terriglobales bacterium | reverse complement strand
GAGCGAGAGAGCGAACTGTTTGTTCCAGTCGAAGGCGAATCGGGCGCGCGACAAATCATCATCGCGATCGCGGGCCCCGGGCCGGTGCCGCGCGATATCCGCCGCGTGCGCTGCGATCTTGTAGGCGATCAGCCCCTGCTTCACGTCCTCGCGATTCGGCAGGCCCAGGTGCTCCTTAGGAGTGACGTAGCACAGCATCGACGCACCGTGCCAACCGATCATCGCCGCGCCGATGGCGGATGTAATGTGATCGTAACCAGGGGCGAAGTCGGTGACCAGCGGACCCAGCGTGTAGAACGGCGCGCCGTAACACATCTCGACTTCCTTCTCCACCTGCTCCTTGATCTTGTCGATCGGGATGTGCCCCGGCCCTTCGATCATCACCTGCACGTCGTACTCCCAGGCTTTTTTGGTCAGCTCGCCCAGGGTGCGGAGTTCGGCGAACTGGGCCTCGTCGGATGCGTCGGCCACGCAGCCGGGACGCAGCCCGTCGCCCAGCGAGAAGCTCACGTCGTACTTCTGGAAGATCTTGCAGATGGCGTCGAAATTCTCGTAGAGGAAGTTCTGCCGGTGGTGGTGGGCCATCCACTGCGCGAGAATCGCGCCGCCGCGCGAGACGATGCCGGTGATGCGCTTGGAGATCAGCGGCAGATACTGGATGAGGACCCCGGCGTGGATGGTCATGTAGTCCACGCCCTGCGCGGCCTGCTCCTCGATGACCTCGAGCATGAGCGGCGCGGTCAGGTCCTCGATGCGCTTCACGCGCGAGATGGCCTCGTAGATGGGCACGGTGCCGATGGGCACCGGCGAGTGCCGCAGGATGGCCTCGCGGATCTCGTGGATGTCGCCGCCGGTGGAGAGGTCCATCACCGTGTCGGCGCCGAAGTGCACCGCGGTGTGCAGCTTCTTCAATTCCTCGTCGACGTTGGAGGTGACGGCGGAGTTGCCGATGTTGGCGTTGATCTTGCACAGCGAGGCCACCCCGATGGCCATGGGCTCGAGTTCGGGATGGTTGACGTTGGCGGGGATGATCATGCGTCCGCGGGCCACTTCGTCGCGCACCGCTTCCGGGGCCAGCTTCTCGCGCCAGGCTACGTAGTTCATCTCGTCGGTGATGACGCCCTGGCGGGCGTAGTGCATCTGGGAGAAGTTGCCGTCGCGGTTCTCCGCCTTGCGGCGCGCGGTCCACTCGGCGCGCGGCTGCGGCACCGCCGTGCTCTTCGATCCGTTGTTGCCCATATCTCTGCCCTCGTGCCTTCCTGAACCAATTATTATACGGCGGGTTATACTCCCGCTCATGCTCTTCATGGTGATCGAGCGCTTCACGCCGGAGAACCTCAAGCGCGTCGGGGAGCGCTTCCAGAAAAGCGGGCGCATGATGCCCGACGACGTCCTCTACCACGCCAGTTGGCTGGAGCCCGACGGCAGCCGGTGCTTCCAGGTGATGGAGGCGCCCAGCCGCGAGCGCTTGCAGGCCTGGGTGGACCGCTGGAAGGATTTGATGGAGGTCGAGATCCTCCCCGTCCTGACCTCGGCCGACTTCTGGGCCAAGCGTCGAGGCGAATAAGGCCAGTGTCCCACGGAGTGGTCCCGCGGCCTTGACCCCCACCTCCAAGCCAGCGTAACCTTTCCCGAAGAGTTATGAGTTCTGCGCAAGGGAAGTTTCTCCGCTTCGGCATCGCCACCCTGGTCATCCTGGTGTCGCTGGGCTACCTGGCCTACACCGGCGTGCAGGAGAGCAAGAGCTACTACGTGACCATCAAGGAGCTGGGGACGATGGGCGCGAGCGCGCACTCCAAGCGCCTGCGGGTGGCGGGCAACGTCCTGCCCGGCTCCATCAAGCGCCAGGGCAGCCGCATGGAGTTCAGCCTGGAAGAGGAAGGCCGGACGCTGGCGGTGGTCTACCAAGGCACCGAAGCCCCGCCCGACACCTTCAAGGACAACGCCCAGGCGCTGGTGGAAGGCCGCTACGGCCAGGACGGTGTCTTCCACGCCACCCAGATCCAGGCCAAGTGCGCCTCTAAGTACGCTCCCGCCCCGGGACAGGGACAGCCGGCCGCCGCGACCGCGCCCCCCGTCCAGAATTGACGATTGACGGTTGCTTCATTGACGATTGCCGGAGCGCCGGCTTTTCCATCGTCAATCGTCAATGACTCAATCGTCAATTTCTAGTACCTTTGACCTCCGTGGCCGAGACGGCGGTCGTCCTCAGCAACGTCAGCAAG
>DATIWW010000500.1:0-5094 GCA_035519175.1 Terriglobales bacterium | reverse complement strand
TGCCGCCGCGCTGCCGGATGCCCAAAACCACGTCCTTGTTCGTGAGCTTCCCCTTGTGGCCGCGCTGCTTGCCGCCGATGTACACCTCATCAATTTCGACGGTCCCCGTCAGCTTGAGGCCGTCACCTTCTTCCATCGCCTTGCGGATGCGGTGCGCCAGATACCAGGCGGTCCGGTAGCTGCCGATCCCCAGGTCGCGCTGGAGCTGGAGGGCGGACAGGCCCTTCTTGGCGTTGAGCATGAGGGCCACAGCGATAAACCAGGACCGCAGGGGAAGGTGGGAGTCGTTGAAGATGGTCCCGGCGGTAGCGGAGAACTGGTGCTTACAGGTGGGCTCTAGGCACTGGTAGAGGCGGGTGCGCTTGTTCTTCGACGCCTTCTTGCGGGCGATGCGGGATACTTCCTTGGCCCCGCAGACAGGGCAGCGGACGCCATCCGGCCAGCGCAGCGCTTCCAGGTAGTCTAGGCACTTGTCATCCGTAGAGAACTGCTTGGTTACGTCTATCAGATTCATGGCTGCCTCTCAAGGACAGCCTAATCATCGCACAATTCTCTTTCTGTGTCAAGTGCATAATCATCACCAACTACCAGCTACTCAGTCAGCTACTCCACAGTCACCGACTTCGCCAGGTTGCGCGGCTGGTCCACGTCGCAGCCGCGCCGCACCGCGATGTGGTAGGCCAGAAGCTGCAGGGGGACGATCTCCAGGATGGGCAGCAGTAATTCCGGCGCCGGAGGGACGAAGATGGTGCGGTCGGCCTCTTCGCGGACCTCCTCGTCGCCCTCGATGGCCAGCGCGATCACCTTGCCGGAGCGCGCCTTCACTTCCTTCATGTTGGAGCGGGTCTTCTCGTAGCGCAGCAGCGAGCCCGGGTCGCCGGGGTCCCGGGGGGCGAGGATGACCACCGGCAGGTTCTCGTCGATCAGCGCGTTGGGGCCGTGCTTCATCTCCCCGGCGGGATAGCCCTCGGCGTGGATGTAGGAGAGTTCCTTGAGCTTGAGCGCGCCCTCCAGTGCGATGGGGTAGTGCACGCCGCGGCCCAGGAAGAGGAAGTCCTGGGCGCGCTGGTACTCCTTGGCCAGGTCTTCGATCTCTTCGTCCTTGGCCAAGATCGCTTCCAGCTTGCCCGGCAGCTTGGTCAGCTCCCCGATGTACTGGCGCGCCTGGTCGGCGCTGAGCGTTCCCCGCACCTCTCCCAGGTAGAGCGCCAGGAGGAACAGCGCGGTGAGCTGCGCGGTGAAAGCCTTGGTGGAGGCCACGCCGATCTCCGGTCCGGCGTGGGTGTAGATGGTGCCGGCGGCCTCGCGCGTCACCATGGAGCCCACCACGTTGCAGATGGCCAGGGTCTTGATGTGCTTGGCCTTGGACTCGCGCTGCGCGGCGATGGTGTCGGCGGTCTCGCCCGACTGGGTGATCAGCAGGGTGAGGGAGTCGCGCTCCACGATGGGGTCGCGGTAGCGGTACTCGCTGGCGTAGTCCACCTCGACGGGGACGCGCGCCAGCCGCTCCAGCATGAACTTGCCGGCCAGGGCGGCGTGCCAGGAAGTGCCGCAGGCGGCGATGTGGATCTTCTTCAGCGCCCGGAACTCGGCCTCGGTGATCTCCATCTCCTCCAGGAAGACCTTGCCGGAATCCAGCGAGACCCGGCCCAGGGTGGTGTCGCGCACCGCCCGCGGCTGCTCGTAGATCTCCTTGAGCATGAAGTGCTTGAAGCCGCCCTTCTCCGCCATGATGGGGTCCCAGGTGATGTGCTGCACCTGGCGCACGATGGGCTGGCCGTCGAAGTCGGTGAGCTGCACCCCGGCGGGGGTGATCACCGCCAGGTCGCCGTCGGCCAGGAAGAACAGGTCGCGGGTGTGGTAGAGGATGGCGGGCACGTCGGAGGCCACGAAGTACTCGTCCTTGCCCAGCCCGATCACCGCCGGGGGGCCGTTGCGCGCGGCCACGATCTTGTTGGGCTCGTCCACCGCGATCACCGCCAGGGCGAAGACCCCGGTCAGTTCCTTCACCGTCTTGCGCACCGCCTCTTCCAGCGAGGCCTGGCGGCCGTCGCCCTTGCGGAAGTGGTGCTTCTCCACCAGGTGGGCGATGACCTCGGTGTCGGTCTCGGTGGAGAACTTGTGGCCCTCCTCCGCCAGCTTCTTCTTGAGCGCCAGGTAGTTCTCGATGATGCCGTTGTGCACCACCACGATCTTGCCGGTGCAGTCGCGGTGCGGGTGGGCGTTCTCCTCGGTGGGACGCCCGTGGGTGGCCCAGCGGGTGTGGCCGATGCCGTAGGTGCCGTCCAGGGGCTTGAGCCGGATGGCCTCTTCCAGGTTGCGCAGCTTGCCTTCGGCGCGGCGCACCTGCAGGCCCTCGCCGTTGCCCGCCACGGCGATGCCGGCGGAGTCGTAGCCGCGGTACTCCAGCCGCTTGAGCCCGTCCAGGATGACGGGCACTACCCGCTTCTTGCCGACGTAGCCTACAATCCCGCACATGGTAGTTAGTAGCTAGTGCGCCTACTCCTCGATGGAGTACCGGAACTCCTCGATCACGGGGTTGGTGAGCACCTCGCGCGCGATGCGCTCCACCTCGGCCGCCGCCTTGGCCTTGTCCAGCCCGCCATCGAGCGTGATCTCGAAGTACTTGCCCTGGCGCAGGTCGTCGATCCCCTGGTAGCCCAGCTTGCGGAGCGCCGCGTGGATGGTCTTGCCCTGGGGATCGAGCACGCTCTTCTTCAGCGACACATAGACATACGCTTTCATGGCCGAGGATGATTATACCGCCCGCCCGGAGCTAGATATCGAGGTGGATGTCGAAGAAGGCTTCCACGCTCTGACTGAGCATCTCCTGGATCTCTTCCGCCGAGCCTTCCAGGATGTGCATGGTGACGCGGGCCTCGCGCCCGTTGGCCAGCTTCAAGGCGGCGTCGTGCACCTCCGCCACCTCGCCTTCGGGCAGCAGCCGCAGTCCGTAGACCAGGGTGAGATTTGCCATGGGGGAATTCTAGCAGTCAGCACTCAGCCTTCAGCACTCAGCCTGCCGGGATCCGGACCGGCTGAATGCTGATTGCTGACTGCTGAGTGCTGGTACAATCTCGCCGTGAATTCACGCGCACACCTTCTTATTGTCCTCGCGCTCGCGGCCCCGCTCGCTTCCGCGCAGCAAGCGCCCCCGCCCGGCCAGCCCCAGGTCCGCATCAACTACCTGAACGTGTGCACGCCCTCGGCGGACGAGCAGAAGGAGATCGCGGCGGCGCTGGCGCGCATCCCGCAGAAGCCGGGCTTCGGCCCCGATTTCGAGATCGCGCGCGGCCGCACCACCATGCCCGACGCTCCCGTCTCCACCTGGGTGCGGGTGCGCCACGACTTTCCCGACAGCGCCCTCTTCTCCAACGCCCAGTACTCCATGAGCGTGGACGAGCAGCGCGTGGTCGAGACCCTGGTCCTCCGCTTCCACGAGCCCAAGGACCTGCTCACCATCTCTATCGAGGATGGAGTGAGCGCCGCCACCCCGGCGCAGGTGCTGGCCACCGATACCCCCGCTACCCGCCTGCGCATCGAGCGCGTGGGCAAGGGCTCGATCGGGCTGGCGCGCTGCCAAGGCGCCGACCAGAGCGCCTACGAGCCGCTCTTCCAGAGCGCTTCCCAGGTGCTGGCGCGGTACCGCGAGGCGCTGGGAGTGCGCCGCACCGTGTTGAGCGACCTGCAGCGTCTGGGCACCGGCAAGCCTCCGGCCCGCAAGCCGCCCGCCGCCAAGCCGAAGCCATGAGGCCCGGCCCGGGCTTGCATCCAAATCCGCTCTGCTGAATCCAACGAGGGACCATGGACAACCTTCGCAACACCGTGATCCTGGGGTCGGGTTGCTCCGGCCTTACTGCCGCCATCTACGCTGCCCGCGCCAACCTCAAGCCCCTGCTGCTGGAAGGCCACGAGCCCGGCGGCCAGCTCTCCCTCACCACCCTGGTGGAGAACTTTCCCGGCTTCCCGGAGGGCATCCAGGGGCCGGAACTGATCGAGAACATGAAGCAGCAGGCCACCCGCTTCGGGGCGGAGATCCAGACCGGGCACCTGGACAAGGCCGACCTCAGCCGCCGCCCCTTCGTGCTCACCGTGGGCCAGCAGGAGATCCGCACCCAGACCCTGATCATCTCCAGCGGAGCCTCGGCGCGCTGGCTGGGGCTGCCTCATGAGCAGCAGTTGATCGGCCACGGGGTGTCGTCGTGCGCCACCTGCGACGGCTTCTTCTTCTCCGGCAAGGAGATCGTGGTGGTGGGCGGCGGCGACTCCGCCATGGAAGAGGCCCTCTTCCTCACCCGCTTCGCCACCAAGGTCACCATCATCCACCGCCGCGCCGAGTTCCGCGCCTCCAAGATCATGCTGGAGCGCGCCCGCAAGCACCCGAAGATCGCCTTCCTCACCGACACCGTGGTCGAGGACGTCTACGACGTGAACAAGACGGAGGTCACCGGGCTCAAGCTCAAGAACGTGAAGACGGGCAAGACCTGGGACTTTCCCACCAGCGCGCTGTTTCTTGGCATCGGCCACGAGCCCAACGCCAGGATGTTCGCCGGCCAGCTTGATACCGACCCTGACGGCTATCTTAAGACCCACAACTACGTCTTCACCCGCGTTCACGGCGCTTACGCCTGCGGAGATGTGCAGGACCGCCGCTATCGCCAGGCCATCACTGCGGCCGGCACCGGTTGCATGGCAGCGATAGAAGTAGAAAAGTTCCTGGAGGAGCACGGGAAATAAACTTGCCCGCAGCCACCCGAGCAGATCAATGAAGTCATGCGCATGCAGCCGCGGCCGAACCCTCGCGCTGCTTCCGCGGGTTCTTCTTACGATGATCACTTGGTTACGGTTACCGCGGTAATCTTCGTTCATATCCCGCCTGGACTTATTCTTGAAGCTCACGCACTAATAAAAAACTAATCCCGGAAGGTGGATCCCCCCGATGTGGAGACGGATATCCTCTGCATTCCTACTGTTGATTTCCCTGCTTGGTCTTGCGGCAATCTCCTCCTACGCCCAGAGCCCTGAAGTCTCGCGCCGAGTGGTCTCGCGTGTGGTCCCGCAGTATCCCCCCATGGCCCGTCCCTTGAGGCTCAC
>DATIWW010000499.1:0-2333 GCA_035519175.1 Terriglobales bacterium | reverse complement strand
ACCCTGGCTTCCCCACCGACATGCAGGCGCAGTACATGGCGCTTGCGACGCAAGCCGACGGCACCTCGGTCGTCACCGAAAACATTTTCGAGAACCGCTTCATGCACGCGCAGGAACTGGTGCGCATGGGCGCCAACATCAAGATCGAAGGCCGCCGCGCCATCGTCCGCGGCAAGACCCCGCTCTCCGCCGCCGCTGTCCTGGCCAGCGACCTGCGCGCCTCCGCCTCCCTGGTGCTGGCCGGACTGGTCGCCGATGGCGAAACCATCATCGACCGCGTCTACCACATCGACCGCGGCTACGAGCGCATCGAGGAGAAGCTGCGCGGCGTGGGCGCGCAGATGAAGCGCATCGGCGAGATGCTGCCCAAGCGCTCGGGAGCTTCGGCAGGAACTCCTTGACCACAGCGGACACAGAGGACACGGAGGAATCGGGAAAGAGAAGAGCCGTGGCGGGCGCCACGGCTCTCTGGTTCTTGCTGACATCTGACGTCCGACGTCTGACGTCTAGTACCTCGGCGGTCCGCCGGGGCCGCGTCCGCCGCCGTCACCGCGTCCGGGGCCGCGGCCGCCGCGCCCGCCACGCCCACCGCGCCGCCGCCGTCCGCCGCCGCCGCCGCCTCCGTGCGGACGTCCTCCCGGAGGTCCTTCCGGCCTTTCGCTGCGCATGGGGGCATCGCGGTTGAAGTTGGGCTCGCCCGCCTCCGCCTCGCCTTCGTCGAAGTCGCCTTCCCCGCCCTCGATGGTCATGGAACCCACCGCGGTCTGGGGCTCGACACCGGCGCCCGCTTGCCCCATCTTGGCGCGCTGCTCCTTGAGGATGGCCTTGCGCGAGAGCCGGATGCGGTTGCCCTCCACCGAGAGCACCTTCACCAGGATCTGGTCGCCCTCGTTGAGTTCGTCGCGCACGTCGCGGATGCGATGCTCGGCGACCTCCGAGATGTGCAGCAGCCCGTCGGTGCCGGGGAAGATCTCCACGAAGGCGCCGAAATCGGCCAGCCGCACCACCTTGCCCAGGTAGGTCTTGCCCACCTCGGCGGTGGCGGTGATGTCGCCGATCATCTGCAGGGCCTTGGCGGCCGAGGCCTCGTCGTTGGAGGCCACGTTCACCCGCCCGCTGTCGTCCACGTCGATCTTCACTCCCGTCTGCTCGATGATGCCGCGGATCACCTTGCCTCCCGGCCCGATCAGCTCGCGGATCTTGTCGGTGGGGATCTGCACGGTGTAGATGCGGGGCGCGAAGGGCGAGATCTTGGCGCGCGGCTCCGCGATCGCCTCCGCCATCTTGTCCAGCAGGAAGAGGCGGCCGCGCCGCGCCTGCTCCATGGCCTCGCTCATGATGCGCGAGGTGATGCCCGGCACCTTGATGTCCATCTGCATGGCGGTGATGCCTTCGCGCGTGCCCGCCACTTTGAAGTCCATGTCGCCATAGTGGTCCTCGGCGCCCGCGATGTCGGTGAGGATGGCGTACTTATCGCCCTCCTTCACCAGGCCCATGGCGATGCCCGCCACCGCGCTCTTGATGGGGACGCCCGCGTCCATCAGGGAGAGCGAAGCCCCGCACACCGTGGCCATGGACGACGACCCGTTCGATTCCAGGATGTCCGAGACCACGCGCATGGCGTAGGGCCAGGCTTCCAGCGTGGGCAGCACCGCCGAGACCGCGCGCTCGGCCAGGGCGCCGTGCCCGATCTCCCGCCGTCCTGCCCCCCGCATGAACGACACCTCGCCCACCGAGAAGGGCGGGAAGTTGTAGTGCAGCATGAAGCGCTTCTTGGATTCACCCTCGAAGAGCTCCTGCCGCTGCATGTCATCCTCGGTGCCCAGGGTGGTGGTGACCAGCGCCTGGGTCTCGCCGCGGGTGAAGATGGCGGAGCCGTGGGTGCGCGGCAGCGCTCCCACCTCGATGCTGATCTGGCGGATCTCGTCGAAGGCGCGCTGGTCGGGCCGCCGCTTCTGCTCGATCACCTGCTCGCGGAAGATGCGCTCGCGCAGCAGCTCGTAGTAGTCTCCCAGCTTGTCCTGGGCCTCTTCGTCGTCCTCGGGGATGGCGGCCAGCAGTTCATTCTCCAGCGCCTTCACCAGGTTGTGGCTCTCCGCCTTGGGATGCTTCTTGGTGTCGAGCGCGTCCATGAGGCGCTCGCCGATCCGGCCGCGCAGGTCTTTCATGTAGGCTTCGTCGATTACCGGCGCTTCCACCTTGCGCTTGGCGCGCCCCAGCTTCTTGGCCAGGTCGCTGATGGCGGCGCAGATCTTCTTGATCTCGGTGTGGGCGAACTCAATGGCGTCGACGATGACGTCTTCGCCGATTTCGCTGGCACCGGCCTCGATCAT
>DATIWW010000498.1:0-7105 GCA_035519175.1 Terriglobales bacterium | reverse complement strand
TACTCTTTAGGGATGTGGATCTTTTCCATCCTGGGTTTCCTGGGAGTACTTTTTGCCTGGCTGCTGCGCAGGCGGGAGACCGGGCCCCACGGCCATGGCCTGGAAACCATCACCACGAAGTCCGCAACTGCTTGAGGAGAGAGCCGATACCGGCCCCGCGACAGGATCTGGAATCGGCGGCTCTGGAGGCTGGTTGACTGGCAGGGGGGATGCCGTTACCCTGCCCTGAGAGTACCTTGAGGGAGCCCGCCGCCGGTACATGGACGACTGGATACGGCGTCCCGCAACCCATACAACGGTCAGCTACTTAGCCGCATCTAGGTAGATAGCGGCCTGACAAAGGCGATTCTTGCCACAGGTCAAGAAGACAGAGGTCGCGCAGCTCTCCGAAGCTGAGGCGATCGAGAGAGCGAAACGAGGGGATCCGGACGCGTTCGAGGTGCTGTATGCCTTGCACAAGCGCCGCGTGTACTCGCTATGCCTGCGCATGACCAGCAACGTGGCGGAGGCGGAAGACCTGACGCAGGAGGCGTTCCTGCAGCTCTACCGCAAGATCGCCACCTTCCGCGGCGAGTCGGCGTTCTCCACCTGGCTGCACCGCATGGCGGTGAACGTGGTGCTGATGAAGCTGCGCAAGAAGGGCCTGCCCGAGGTTTCGCTGGAAGAGACGCTGGAGCCGCAGCAGGAAGACGCGCCCCGCAAGGACATCGGGGCCCGCGATCTGGTGCTGGCGGGCTCCATCGACCGGGTCAACCTGGAGCGCGCCATCGAGAGCCTGCCGCACGGGTACCGCGTGATCTTCGTGCTGCATGACGTGGAGGGCTACGAACACAACGAGATCGCCGAGATGATGGGCTGTTCCATCGGAAACAGCAAGTCGCAGTTGCACAAAGCGCGCCTGAAGTTGCGCGAGCTCCTCCGGATGAGCAGAGCCGAAAAGGCCAGCAGCCGCTGAGAGGAGCGGGCCAGAGGTAGAGACGCTGAGGGAGAGGAAGTCATGAAGTGCGCAGAATTTCATAAGGCCCTGCCGGAGGTGCTGGAGAACGGCGCCACGGCGGCGGAAGCCGAACACCTGCGCTCCTGCCGGGAGTGTTCCGGGCTGACGCAGGACCTGACCTTGATCGCGGAGCAGGCGCGCCGGCTGGCGGCCAGTGACGAGCCTCCTCCGCAGGTGTGGCAGCGGATCCGCGCCGCCGCCGAGATGGAGGGGCTGATCGAGTCGGCGCGCCCGGCCGCGGACCCGCCTCTCGTCCCTGCTTGGGTCCCTCCCGCTCCCACTTGGGCGAGTTCCACCCTGGCTGCCGCTTTCGTCCTGGTCCTGGTCTTCTCCGGGGCCCTGCTCTATCGCAACCTCGGCGGGCACGCGACCCCGGCAAACGCCGTGGTCGCCGACAGCCCCGCCATGGACGCCAACGACCAGAAGGTCCTGGCCTCGGTCGCCGATCGCGAGCCCGAGGTCCGCGCCCGCTACGAGCGCAACCTGAGGAACGTCAACGCCTACATCCGCGACGCCAAGCACAACGTGGAGACCAACCCCGACGACGAGGACGCCCGCGACAGCCTGCGGCAAGCCTACGAACAGAAGGCCATGCTCTACGAGATGGCAATGTCGCACGCAATGCAGTAGCATGACCCGGAGAACGATCATGGCAAGCACACCCGCATCCAAGACCGTCCTGCTGGCGCTGGCCTTCGCCGCCACCGTCGCCTTGGCCGCCGAGAGCAAGAAGGAGTTCAAGTACACGGTCGGGCCCAAGCCCCTGGTGACCATCGTGAACGAATACGGGCCGGTCACCGTCAAAGGCGTTCCCGGGCACCAGGTCACCATCACCGCCACCACCCACTCCGACAAGGTGGACGTGGACAGCAGCCAGGCCGGCAATCGCACGGAGGCGCGCACCCACACGCAGGACGGAGCCAGCCCGGACGAGGCTCGGGTGGACTATGAGGTCAGCGTTCCCATGGACGCCAGCGTGAGCGTGCGCGGCTCCACCGGCCCCTACTCGGCGGAGAGGCTGCGCGGCGACGTGATCCTGGAAGGCGATCTCGCCAAGGTGGAGGTGCGCGACGTCAGCGACGCCCATGTGCACGTACATACCGTGGACGGCCCCATCTCGCTGACCAACGTCAGCGGCGGCCACGTCGAGATCACCTCCGTGGGCGGCGACGTGGAGCTGCTCAACGTCACCGGCCCCAAGGTCACGGTCAACACCACCAACGGCAACATCCGCTACACCGGAGACTTCGGCTCCAACGGCGACTATTCCCTGACCAACAACTTCGGCAACATCGACGTCAGCCTGCCCGCCAGCGCCTCGGTGGACCTGACGGCCCGCTCCATGAAGGGCAGCGCCTTCAGCGACTTCCCCCTGGAACAGTCCAAGCGGCGCACCACCTTCCCGCTCACCGCCGGCAAGGCCTTTGCGGGCACCGCCAACAGCGGCGCCTCTTCCGTCCGGCTGCGCTCCCTGAGTGGTACAATCCGCGTCACCAAGCGGTGAGCGAGAGCGGGCGCAACGCCGCCTTTTCAGCACCGGCATGAACCCTCCGGCGGAGCAACGCGCCCGTGCCCTGTTCCTGATCGGCTTCATGGGCGCCGGCAAGACCAGCGTGGGACGAGTGCTGGCCGCGCGCCTGGGCTGGCGCTTCCTCGACCTGGACGAGCGCATCGAGCAGCGCGAGGGCCGCACCATCGCCGGCCTCTTCCGCGAGGACGGGGAAGCCGCCTTCCGCCGCGCCGAGTCTGCGGCCCTGGCCGACCTGCTGCGCGAACTCCCCACCTCCGGGCCCACCGTGATCGCACTGGGCGGAGGCGCTCCCGTGCCGGAGGAGAACGCGCGCCGGCTGCGGGCCACGGGCTGCCCGGTGGTCTTCCTCGACGCCTCGCTAGAGGAACTGCGGCGGCGTTGCGCCCAGACCCAGGCCGCTCGTCCCCTGTTTCAGGAGGAGAACCGCTTTCGCCAATTGTATGAAGAGCGGAGAATGCGATATATGGCAGTGGAGGTGCGAGTGGACACCGAGGCCAAGTCCGTCGAAGCAGTGGCCGCCGAGGTGCTGGCCCGCCTGCAACTGCAGGCTTCAGAACCCTCCACTCCTGGGGAGGTACGGTGAAATCTGGGCGTCTGCGGTGGGTGGTTCTGCTGATGGCGGTCGCGGTGGCGCTGCCGGCCTCGTTGCTGGCGCACAAGGAAGAGGGCGGCGGCAAGACGGTGGATTCCGGCACCTTCGGCATCTTCATCAACGGCAAGCGCGTCGGCTCCGAGAGCTTCCGCATCGAGCAGGGCAAGGAAAAGAGTGTGGCCACCGCCGAGCTGAAGGTGGAGGGCGGGGACCAGCGCGCCACCCAGACCACCCAACTGGAGCTGGCGGCCAACGGCGACCTGCTGCGCTACGAGTGGCAGTCGGTCTCCCCGGAGAAGTCCCAGGTGGTGGTGGAGCCCAGCAACGAGTTCCTGATCGAACACGTCATGCCCGGCGGCAACGAGAAGCCCCTGGACATCCCCTTCCTGCTCCCTCACTCCACCATGGTTCTGGACGACAATTCCTTCATCCAGCGCGAGATCCTGGTCTGGCGCTACCTGGCGGCGGCCTGCGGCCCCACTCCCAGCGAGAAGGGCTGCGCCATGCCCAAGACCGACTTTGGCGTCCTGGTGCCACGCCAGCACATGTCCATGAAGGTGACGCTGGAGTACAAGGGCAAGGAGAAGGTGCAGATCCGCGGCAACCAGATGGAGCTGGACCACTTCGACCTGCACTACGAGGACGGGACCAGTTGGGCGCTCTTCCTCGACTCGAACTACAAGCTGCTGCGCATCGTGATCGACGCCGACAAAGCCGAGGTGGTGCGCGACTAGCCCCGGCCCCGCCCTTCCCCGCTAGCCGGCCACTGCAGCCGGCTTTTCCGCTTTCACGTTGCGCAGGAACTCGGCCGCCGCCTCGGGCAGCACCGTGTTGATGAACATCCCCGAGCCCAGCTCGAAACCCGCCACCCGCGTCAGCCGCGGGATCACGCTCAAGTACCAGTGGTAGTAAGGGACGCCGGCGCTTTCCGCCGGGGCGGTGCGGATGGTGTAGTTGAAGTCCGGGTTCTCCAGACCGAAGTAGAGCTTGGCCAGCACCGACTTCAGGACGGCGGCCAGGTCCTGGATCTCCTCCTGGTTGATGTCCCCGAAGCTGGCCATGTGGCGGCGGGGGAAGATGTGCGTGGCGAAGGGGGAGCTGGAGGCGAAGGGCTCGAAGGCCACGAACTGCTTGCCCTCGACCACCACCCGGCTCCCTTCCTCCAACTCCTCTCCCAAGACCGTGCAGAAGATGCACTCCCCGAACTCGTCGTAGTGGCGCAGGGCCTCGTGCAGCCGCCCGCGCACGTGCGAGGAGATGACCGGGGTGGCGATCATCTGCGAGTGCGGATGCTCCAGGCTGGTGCCCGCGCTCACTCCGTGGTTCTTGAAGATGGTGACGTGGGCCACGCGGGGGTCGGCGCTGACCTGCTTGAAGCGCAGCAGGTAGGAAGAGAGGATGTCGGTCACCTGCTCGTCCGGGAGCAGGGCGGTGGTGAGGGCGTGGTCGGGCGTGTCCACGAAGACGTCGTGGATGCCCACCCCGTTCATGGTGCGCTTGGAGCGCTCGATCTTGCGGGTCAGCTCGCCTTCCCGGGCCAGCGCGGCGAACTTGTTGGGCACCACCCGCACCTTCCAGGCGCCGTCGTCGGGGATGCGCAGCACCTCCGGCGGGGCCATGGCTTCGTTGCCCGGACAGAAGGGACACTTGGGCGAGTAGTGGGGCATCTCCTTGGTTTCCTTCTTGACCGCCAGTTCTTCGGGGCGCTTGGCGCGCTCGGTGGCGACGATGACCCACTCCTTGGTGAAGCGGTTCTGGCGTAGCTCGGGCATGATGAGGACCGTCCCTTCTCCGAGGGTCCGGGCGCGCAGGACTGAACAGGCGCCGGGGTGCGCCCAGGATCCTGGAAGACAGCTCCAATCGCCGGCTGGGGGCCGACATGCCGAGAATATCAGATTCCCGGCCCCTGGGAGCACCTGCCTGCGGCCGTGCTCCGGCCGCACGCAAACGCTGGTGTAGAATCCTGAAATCCTATGTCCCCCGCGAAAATTCCTGTCGGGATCCTGGGCGCCACCGGCATGGTCGGCCAGCGCTTTCTCCAGCTTCTGGAGCGCCACCCCTGGTTCGAGGTGGCCTGGGTGGCGGCCTCGGAGCGCTCCGCCGGCCAGGCTTACGGCAAGGTGGCGCGCTGGCAGTTGAAGACCCCGGTCCCGCCGGCGGTGGCCGGGATGCCCGTCTCCTCGGCCACCCCGCAAGGCGCTCCCCGCCTCATTTTCGCCGCCCTGGATGCGGCCGCGGCCGAGCAGTTGGAGCCCCGCTTCGCCGCCGCGGGTCACTTCGTCATCAGCAACTCCAGCGCCTGCCGCATGTGGCCGGACGTGCCCCTGGTCATCCCCGAGGTCAATCCCGACCACGTCCGCCTGCTGGAGTGCCAGGAGTCGCGCAGCAAGTCGGGCGGCTTTCTGGTCACCAACCCCAACTGCACCGCTATCGGCCTGGTGATGGCGCTGGCGCCCCTGGAGCGCGCCTTCGGGCTGGAAAAAGTCTTCATGGTCTCCATGCAGGCCATCAGCGGGGCCGGCTATCCCGGCGTGTCCTCGCTCGACATCCTGGGCAACGTCATTCCCTACATCGCCCGGGAAGAGGAAAAGGTCGAGGCGGAGGCGCGCAAGCTGCTGGGTCGTCTGGATGGCAAGCAGGTCACCGGCGCCGGCTTCGCCATCAGCGTGCACTGCAACCGCGTCGCGGTGGAGGAAGGCCACACCGAGTCGGTCTCGGTCAAGCTGAGGCGCCCGGCCACCGCGGAGGAGATCATCGCCGCCTGGAGCGGCTTCCGCGGCGTTCCGCAAGAACTGCGCCTGCCCAACGCCCCCGAGCGCCCGCTGGAGTACGATCCCGCCGCCGACCGGCCGCAGCCCCGCTTGGACGTGGACCGCGGCGCGGGCATGACCGCCACCCTCGGCCGCCTCCGTCCCTGCAGCCTGCTGGACTGGAAGTTCACCGTGCTCTCGCACAACACCATCCGCGGGGCCGCAGGCGCCGCCCTGCTCAACGCCGAGCTGCTCAAGGCCCAGGGATACTTTGCATGAAGGTCATCCGCGGGGCGCGACCATGATCGTGATGAAGTTCGGCGGCACCTCGGTGGAGGACGCGCCCGCCATCGAGCGCGCCGCCGGGATCGTGCGCACCCGGCTCGCCGACCAGCCCGTGGTGGTGGTCAGCGCCCTGGCCAAAGTCACCGACCAGTTGCTGGCCATGGGCCAGGCCGCCGGCCGGGGCGAGCGCGAGCCGGCGCTGCAGATGTCGCGCGCCCTGCGCGAGCGTCACTTCAACACCGCCGGCGAACTGCTGGGCACCGGCGTCTTCACCCAGTTCCACGCCGGGCTGGAAGACGAATTCGACGAACTGGACGAGCTGCTGCGCGGCATCGCCGCGGTGGGCGAGCTCACCCGCCGCACCACCGATACTGTGCTCTCCTTCGGCGAGCGCCTCTCCAGCCAGATCGTGGCCGCGGCCTTTTCCCAGCGCGGCCTCGACACGGCCCTGGTCGACGCCCGCGCCTGCATCATCACCGACAACCGCCACACCCGCGCCACCCCGCTGTTCGACGAAACCCATGACCGCCTCGAGGCCAAGGTCCTCCCTCTCCTCAAGGCCAAGCGCGTGCCTCTGCTGGGCGGCTTCATCGCCGCTACGCTCGACGGCGTGACCACCACCATCGGCCG
This sequence comes from Terriglobales bacterium, assembly GCA_035519175.1. Taxonomy (GTDB): domain Bacteria; phylum Acidobacteriota; class Terriglobia; order Terriglobales; family Acidobacteriaceae; genus DASPRL01. The sequence goes on along the minus strand of DATIWW010000498.1, from coordinate 320 downwards.
CGGCGGCTCCGACTTCTCCGCCGCCATCGTGGGCGCGGGCCTGGGCGCCGGCCGCATCGAGATCTGGACCGACGTGGACGGCATGAAGACCACCGACCCCACCCTCTGCCCCGAGGCCCGCCGCATCAAGGTCATCAGCTTTGACGAGGCCGCCGAGCTGGCCTACTTCGGGGCCAAGGTGCTGCACCCCGCCACCCTGCTGCCCGCCATCCAGAAGAACATCCCGGTGCTGGTGCTGAACTCGCGCAACCCCAAAGGCGAAGGGACGAAAATCATCGCCCGCGCCCCGCGCTGCCGCAACATCTTCAAGGCCATCGCCG
>DATIWW010000497.1:0-3775 GCA_035519175.1 Terriglobales bacterium | reverse complement strand
TGGCCGGGTCCGGCGGGGGCGGGCGGAGAAGATTGCGCGGCCAGGGAGAGAGCTAGGATCCAGGGGAGGGCCGCTACCATCAGCGCCGGCCTGCTTGCCGACCTCATGGGTTGCTCAAGCCGCGATGAGCTTGTTGTGGATGGCGAACTGCACCACCTCCGCGCTCGAGTGCAGGTGGAAGCGCTCCATCACGCGGTACTTGTGAAACTGGACCGTGCGCGGGGAGATGGCCAGGATGTCGGCCACCTGTTTCATGGGCCGGCCCTCGGCCAGCAATTGCACGACCTCGCGCTCACGCTCGGAGAGGGCTTGCGGGCTGGTGACGTTCTCGGAGAGCAGAAGGAGATCGGAGATGCAGCCGTGGGCGATGGCCGGGGTGAGATAGCGGCGGCCGCAGCACACCTCCGCCAGGCAGCGCTTGAGCTCGGCGCCCGCCGAGTTCTTCAGCAGGTAGCCGGAAACGCCCAGGCGGAAGGCGCAGGCGGCCAGGTCCGGGTCCTGGTCCATGGTCAGCACCACCAGCTTCACCGTGGGAAGCTCCTGCAGGATGAGGCGGGCGGCGTCCAGCCCGTTCAGCAGGGGCATGTAGAAGTCGGCGACGATGAGGTGGGGCTTCAGGCGCAGGGCGAAGTCGACCAGAGCGCGGCCGTCGGCGACGGCACCCACGACCTCGTACTCCGGCTCCAGCATGTTCTGGAAGGCGGCCAGGACCAGGGTATGGTCGTCGGCCAGGAGAAGACGCGGCCGCGGCGGGAGGGCACTCTTCATTGGCCGGTTCCGCTCCTTCCTGCCACCGGCAACTGCACCCCGGGACGGCCCCGGGTCGCGGGCAGGTTCCTGCACGGTGGAAGTCTGCGCCTGCCAAGCCTGGGTTTCCGTGATTCCGCTCACGGCAGGATGTGACCTCGCGGGGACGGGCACAACTGTGACTTTTGCCAGTTGGCGTCGAGGGCACGGCCTTCTACCCTGCAAGGTGAGCCATTTCCACGTTCCTGCCGGCAGGCAAGGAGGCACTCCATGACCAAGCAAACCAGGCCCGGAAGCGCGCCGACCGTCCGCCCAGGGCATCCCACGGGCCCGTGGGAAGCGTCGTTGGAGAAGCTGCGGGAGTGGGATCCGCAGTGGGCGGAGGCCTGTTTCCAGATGGCGACCAATGCCTGGGCCGGCAACGTCCTGCCGCGCAAGACCGTGGAGCTGATCGGGGTGGCGTTGAACGCCGCCTGCACCAGCCTCAACCCGGAGGGCACGCGCCGCCATATCCGGGCCGCCCTGCAGGTGGGCGCCACCCGCGACGAGATCCTGGCGGTGCTGAAGATGGCCTCCGTGCTCGCCATCCACTCCTGCAGCCTGGGCGCGCCCATCCTGCTGGAGGAGGTCAAGGAGGCGGGCATGCGCGTGCCCAAGTCGCAGACCAAGGTCGCCACCCCCGCCTGCGACCGCTTGAAGACCATCGGGCGGTGGAACTACGCCTGGGACCCCTGGTACGACCTGGATCCGCTCTTCGCCGAGCAGTTCACCGCGACCAACGCCGGCATCTACACCGGCGGGGTCCTGCTCCCCAAGCTGTTCGAGTTCGTCAGCATCGCGTTGAACGCCTCCTACACCCACATGTACGCCCCCGGCGTGCGGCGGCACATGAAGGCCGCGCTCAAGCTGGGCGCCACCGTGGAAGAGATCATGGAGGTGCTGAAGCTCTGCCTGGCGCAGGGGGTCGAGGCCTGCAACCTGGCGGTGCCCATCCTGGACGAGGAGCTGCAGGCGGCTTCCGGCGACCAGCACCTGGCGGCGGTCATCTGATGCCGCCCAACTAGCAGTTTTGCCAGTTCTGCAGCGCGTAGCGCGCTCCTACCCTGAAAGTGTCGATGGCGGCCAGGCTGGCCGCCAGCTTGCGTCATTCTGACAAACCGTCTGCCTGCTTCGATCCCGCCCATCAAGCGAGAGGTGCGGCAGACACCCCGCAGGAGAACAGAATGAGATCCTCAATCCTGAAATCGCTGAGACAAGCTGCAGCGCTGTTCCTCATCTGCGCGCTGCCCGTGGCTACGTTGCCGGCGGGAGCCAGTCCTGGCTGGGATGGGCAGGGACAAGCGGCGGCTCCCACGGCCGACACGCAAGCCGCTACCATCCCGCCCGACCAGTTGGATTCCCTGGTCGCTCCCATCGCGCTCTATCCCGACCCGCTGCTGGCGCAGGTGCTGGCGGCTTCCACCTATCCGCTGGAGATCGTCCAGTTGCAGCAGTTCCTGGACAAGAACAAGAGCCTGACGGGCCAGGCGCTCACCAACGCGGTCATGCAGCAGAACTGGGACCCCAGCGTGCAGGCGTTGGCCGTCCTGCCGGACGTGGTCAAGATGCTGTCGGAGAACATCAAGTGGACCGCGGACCTGGGAAACGTCTTCCTGGCGCAGCAGAACGACGTGATGAACGCCGTGCAGCGGATGCGCCTGAAGGCGCAGGGTCAGGGACAACTGAAGACCACCGAGCAGCAGACCGTGCAGACCAAGGTCGTGGAGAACCAGACCTATGTGGTCATCGAGCCCTCCAGCCCCGACGTGGTCTACGTTCCCAGCTATGACCCGGCGGTGGTCTACGGCGCGCCGGTCTATCCCTATCCTCCCGTGTACTACCCCGGCTACGTGGCGGGCGCGGCGCTCTGGTTCGGCGCCGGCCTGGCCATCGGCGCTGCCTGGGGCGGAGGCTGGGGCTGGAACTGCGGCTGGGGCGGCAACAACAACATCAACATCAACAACAACAACAATTTCATCAATAACGGCAACCGCCAGAACATCAACAACCCCAATCGGCCATCGAACCGGCCAAGTCAAGGCAACAACTGGCAGCACAATCCCCAGCATCGCGGCGGCGCTCCCTACGGGGACCGGAACACGGCGAACCGGTTCGGGGGCACCACGCGTGGCGACTCGGTGGCCAACCGCCAGGCTACGGCCCGGCAGAACATGGGCCAGATGGGTGGCCAGGGCCAGCTCGGCAACCGGTCGCAAGGCGGCTTCCAGGGCGGGGCAGCCGGAAACTTCGGCGGCGCCGGGGGCGGGGACCGTGTTGGCACCCGCGACGTATCCCGGGGCTCCGGAAACGGCGCCTTCGGAGGAGCCTCGAGCGGGATGAGCGGCCGTGATGCCCGCGCCAGCCAGTCACGGGGCGCGTCCAGCATGGGCGGCTCCCGCGGCAGTTACGGCGGCGGAAGAAGCGGTGGCGGAAGAAGCGGCGGTGGCGGACGGCGGCGTTAGCCCAGATCACCAAGGAGAGAAGACGATGAGATCGAACATTGTGACTCGCTTATCGAAAGTGACCCTCGCGTGGGTCGTCCTCCTGGCGTGTGTTCTGGGAGCGTCGCTGGCTCTGGCCCAGGCCAAGGCGGGCGCACCGGCCCAGAAGGGGTTTGACACTCCTCAAGCCGCCGCCGAGGCCCTGATCCAGGCGGCGCGAGACTTCGATGTGCCGGCCCTGAGGGAAGTCCTGGGGCCGGGCAGCGAAGACATCGTCGCCTCCAAGGACCCCGTCCAGGACAAGAACCGAGCGCTGGTGTTTGCCGCCAAGGCAAACGAGAAGACCGCGGTGCAGATGGCTTCCTCGAAGCGCGCCATCCTGGTGGTCGGCAACGAGGATTGGCCGCTTCCCATCCCCATCGTCCAGCGCGCGGGGAAGTGGTATTTCGACACCCGGGAAGGGCGCCAGGCTATCCTGCTGCGCCGCATCGGAGCCAATGAACTGGATGCCATCACCATCTGCCGTGGCTTCGTAGAGGCGCAACTCG
>DATIWW010000496.1:0-6884 GCA_035519175.1 Terriglobales bacterium | reverse complement strand
GCGCTCTTGGACATGGGTTGCTGGGTCCGGGGAAGAGGGTGGTAAGACGGCTGGTTATCTCAGCGTACTCTGCTTTTCCTGCTCGATCTCGTGCAGGGCCTCGCGCAAGGCGGTTTCGGAGGCCTCGTGCTGGTGCCGGCGCCAGCGCAGGTAGCAGGCCCCCGCCACCGCCAGGATGGCCGCCACGGAGAGCACGAAGATCAGGAACAGGATCTTCATGACGATTGCGTGACTAGGATAGCAGAAGCCCCGCCGGGCCCGCGCCCCAAAGGCCACGAATAGAGGCAGTATAGGCGGGAGATGGTCGTTGCGACAGATACTCTCTAGGTTCAGCCGCTACGGCCGCTGCGCCATCGCCTTCTCCACCTCGTCGGCGGTGTGGGGCAGGGCGGAGGTCAGGTCCACCAGCTTGCCCGCCTGGTCCACGTAGAAGATGTCCTCGATGCGCACTCCCAGCTTCTCCTCCGGAAGGTAGATGCCCGGCTCGATGGTGAAGACCATGCCGGGCTCCAGCGGCGCGGTGGTGTCGCCCGCGTCGTGCACCTCCAGCCCCACGTAGTGGCTGAGCCCGTGGATGAAGTACTGGCCCAGGCGCTTGCCGTGCAGGTCCTTGCCGTGGCTGTTGATGTACTCGTAGGCCACCTGGTAGAGGGAGTCGGGACCGGAGCGCGCCAGGGTGGACTTGCCGGAGCGGAAGGCGGCGATGGCGGCGCGCTGCGCGCCCAGCACGATGTCGTAGATCTCGCGCTGGCGCGCGGTGAAGTGCCCGTTGGCGGGCAGGGTGCGGGTGATGTCGCTGGCGTACATGGAGTACTCCCCGGCCACGTCCATCACCACCACGTCGCCGTCCTCGATCCTTCCCGAGTTCTCGGAGTAGTGCAGCACGGTGGAGTGGAAGCCGGCGCCCACGATGGGCGCGTAGGCGGGGCGCTCGCAGCCCCGCTTCTCGAACTCGTACTGCATGAGGGCGGAGATCTCGCGCTCCGTCATGCCCGGGCGGAGGGCCTGCATGGCCGCCCGGTGCCCCGCCATGGAGGCCTCGGTGGCCTTGCGGATGAGCGCGATCTCGCCCGCGTCCTTGATCACCCGCAGCTCGGCCAGCAGCGGCTTCAGGTCGCGGAAGGCGACGTAGTTGGGAAAGGCGTTGGCGCGGCGCAGCCAGTCCAGCGGACCCGGGGCGGAAGGCGAGCTTGCGTCCCAGGCGGGCAGGTCGGAGTAGACGGTGGCCGCGGGCCCGGGGGCCAGGCGCGCGATCTCGCTGCGCAGCATGTCCAGCGCCTCCACGTGGTCGAAGCCGGTGACTTGCGCTGCCTGCGGCTCCTCGGGGCCCAGCTTGGGCCCGGTCCACTTCTCCTGCGAGGCATTGTGGTTGGGCAGGAAGAGGATCTCGGTGTAGGGGCGGCCGGCGGCGGCGGGGGCGATCAGCAGCGCCGCCCCCGGCTCCGCCCAGCCGGAGAGATAGTAGAAGTTCTCGTCCTGGTGGAAGCCCCAGACCGCGTTCTGGCCCTCGGCCTCGGTGGCGGCGAAGAGCAGCACCAGGCCGCCCTTGGTCGCTTCGGCCAGGCGCTGGCGGCGGGCGCGGTAGTCGGCGTTCGCCTGGCGCTCCAGCGCGCCGGCGGAGACGCAAAGCAGGAGAACGGCGATCAGCAACTTGCGCACGCGGAACCTCCGGTCACAGATGAAAGCGGGATTCTAACAAAAGGAGGGCGCCTACACGCCCACGGGAAAGGGCTTCTCGTGGATCTCCAGCTCCGACTGGGGGCGCAGCAGTTGCGCCAGGCCGGAGAAGCGGCCCTGCAGCAGGGACATCAGCCCGGTGTACCAGTAGCCGAGCACGAAGATCACCAGGAAGGGCACCGTGATGTAGTTCAGGTTGACCATGGCGTAGTACACGCCGGCCGCGAAGTAGCTCCCGATCAGCAGCTCGATCCAGGGCAACACCAGCAGGCGGCGGCGGTACTTGCCGGTCCGCACCCGGTCCTTCTTCGATTCCACCTTGTACTTGGGGGTGCGGGCGAAGGCGGACTTGTGGCCGACCAGCGCCTCCAGCACGGCGCGCGAGTTGGTCAGCGTCAGCCCGATGCCCAGCGCCATCAGGAAGGGCAGGAAGAGCAGGGTGCGGAACCAGCGCCCGGGGAACAGCTCCTTCTGCGAGACCAGGTAGAAGCTGGAGATGGAGAAGGTGGAGGCCAGGAACAGGGGCAGGTCGATGTACAGCATCTGGAACCAGCCCTGGTAGAAGCGGATGATCATGGCGGGCAGCAGCAGCACCGAGAGCACGATCATCAGCGGGTAGCTGATGTTGGCGGTGAGGTGGTACCAGGCCTCGTACTTGTTCTTGAAGGGGAGGTCGCTGCGCATCACGCGGGGCAGGATCTTGAGCGAGGTCTGGATCAGGCCCTTGGCCCAGCGCGCCTGCTGGGTCTTGAAGGCGGTCATCTCCACCGGCAGCTCGGCGGGGCACTCGATGTCCTGGCGGTAGAGGAACCTCCAGCCCTTGAGCTGGGCGCGGTAGGAGAGGTCGGTGTCCTCGGTGAGGGTGTCGTGCTGCCAGCCGCCCGCGTCCTCGATGGTGGCGCGCCGCCACATTCCGGCGGTGCCGTTGAAGTTGAAGAAGACGCCGTGGCGCGAGCGCGCCCCGTGCTCCAGCACGAAGTGGCCGTCCAGCAGGATGGCCTCCACCTCGGTGAGGAAGGAATAATTGCGGTTGATGTGGGTCCAGCGCGCCTGCACCATCCCCACCCTGGGGTCGGTGAAGTGGTGGATGCTGCGCCGCAGGAAGTCCTCCGGGGGGACGAAGTCGGCGTCGAAGATGGCGATGAACTCGCCGCGGGCGCTCTTCATGCCTTCCCGCAGCGCGCCCGCCTTGTAGCCCTCGCGGTTGCTGCGGTGCAGGTGGGTGACGGGATAGCCCAGGGCGGCGTAGCGTTCCACCACCCTGCGCGCCACCTCCACCGTCTCGTCGGTGGAGTCGTCCAGCACCTGGATGTCGAGCTTGTCCTTGGGGTAGTCGAGTCGGCAGACCGCCTCCACCAGCCGCTCGATCACGAACCGCTCGTTGAAGATGGGAAGCTGCACCGTCACCCGCGGCAATTCGGCGAATTCCTCCGCCGGCGGCCGGCACTGGTTCTTCCGCCCGCGGTAGTACTCGTACACCAGCACGTAGCGGTGCACGCCGTAGGAGGCCAGCAGGATCAGGACCGTGAAGTAAGGGATCAGCAGCGCCAGGTCGAAGGCGTTGGCGTGGTAGAGCCCCTTGAAGGTGGTGTCGAGGAACTGGGTCTTGAAATAGCGCACCACCGGGTTCTGCGGCGCTGCCGCTGCCAGCAGACAGATTGGAATCAGAGCGCTCAGAGAATCACTCCGGACAAAAAGGCTTGCGGGGAACCCGACCCAGGACGAATCCAGACGGTGTAAGTTTACCCCATTTTGAAGGTCGGCAGGTGCGGCCGCCCCTGCTCCGGCCGGCCTCCCGTGGAACGCAGGGGACCAAAGGACGCGGAGGGCGGCTGATTTGGCCGCCGCCCTCGGGTTACCCTGGTGCATGGCCCAGCGGCACCTACCGTCCGGCCGAGCAGCAGGAGGACAATTGTCCGCATGGACGAGAGGCGAGGTGCCCCCCGATTCTCGCTGATGCTGCCCATGCGCTATCGCCCCACCGGGGACGCGCACTGGCGGAGTACTACGACCAAGAACGTCAGCGCCAGCGGCGTCCTGTTCCTGGCGGTCGAGCCGCTGGTTCCGGGACGCAAGCTGGAGGTCGAGATCCTGATGACGGAGTCGTCGGCGATCAAGGCCAGCCGGGTCCTGGCCACCAGCGAGGTGGTGCGGCAAAGCTCCGAGACCGAGTGGCTGCTGACGGCGATCCACCACCTGCAGAGCCAGACTCAGCCCATCCCGGAACAGGCCTAGCCGCCCGGTCCCGGCGGCGGTCGCTGATCCCGCACATCCCTATTTCAGATCGAGCCGCATCTCGTTGGTGGCCTTGAAGCCCATGGCCTCATAGAGGGCGCGGCCTTCTTCGCTGGCGTGGAGGGCCACGCTGCCAAATCCTCCGTGGCGCGACCAGTCCACGATGGCCTGCAGGATGCGCCGTGCCAGGCCGCGCCGGCGGAACTCCGGCTCGGTATAGACGTTGAGGATGTAGGCACGCCGAGGCAGAGGATTGAGAGGATGGCTGACCCAGGGATGGACGATCACGCCGCCGCCCGCCACCACGCGCCCGCTCGCGTCCTCGGCCAGCCAGCCCAGGTAATGGCCTTCCGCCAGTCCTTGGGCGATGTAGGAGCGGCTGGTGGCCACGGTGGCGTCGAGCGCGGCGGCATCGCGGTACCCCATGTCTGCGAACATGGCGCGGCGGTGGTGGAGGATGATCTCCAGGTCGGCGGGAGTAGCGGCGCGGATGCGGAAGTCGTCGCTCAATTCAGGAACAGGGTACGGTAGAGGGTGTCGCGCTGGGCGGGGCGGAAGCCGGCGTCGCGAATGATGCGCCGCAACTCCTCCTCGGTGGTGCAATTGGAGGTGCCCGCGGCCTTGACCACGTTCTCCTCCAGCATGACCGAGCCCACGTCGTTGCCGCCGAAGCGCAGTCCCATCTGGCAGACCTTCAGACCCTGCGTCACCCAGCTCGACTGCACGTTCTCGAAGTTGGAGAGGAAGAGGCGCGCGATGGCCAGGGTCTTCAGGTACTCGACCGCGGTAGCCTCATCCCAGCCGCGCCCGCCGAGCGCCGTGTTCTTGGGCTGGAAGCTCCAGGGGATGAAGGCGGTGAAGCCCCCGGTCTCCTCCTGCAGCTCGTAGATGCGCTGGAAGTGGTTGACGCGGTGCTCCAGGGTCTCGCCGCAGCCGAACATCATGGTGGCGGTGGTGCGCATGCCCAGTTGGTGGGCGGTGCGGTGGACGGTGAGCCAGTCCTCGGTGAGGCACTTGAGGCGGGCGATCTTGTAGCGCACCTCGTCGTCGAGGATCTCGGCGCCGCCCCCGGGGATGGAGTCCAGGCCGGCGTCGCGCAGGCGCGCGATGGTGTCGCGCACCGAGAGCCCGTTCAATTCCGCGAAGTGCAGGATCTCGGAGGCGGAGAAGCAGTGCAGGTGGACCTGGGGAAAGCGCTGCTTGATGCCCCGCAGCATGGCTTCGTACCAGTCCAGCTTGAGGTCGGGATGCAGTCCGCCCTGCATCAGCACCCCGGTGCCCCCCAACTCTACCGTCTCCCGGATCTTCTCGTAGATGGTCTCGAAGTCCAGGGTGTAGCCCTTGGCCCGGCCGGGTCCCTTGACCGGAGCGTAGAAAGCGCAGAAGGTGCAGTACTCGGTGCAGAAGTTGGTGTAGTTGATGTTGCGGTCGATGATGTAGGTGACCACGCCCTCGGGATGCAGGCGGCGGCGCACCGCGTCGGCCTCCATCCCGACGCCGATCAGGTCATCGGATTTGAACATTTCGACGGCTTGGGCCTTGGTCAGGGACATAAACCTTTTCCATACTATAGTATCCGTTGGCATCCGGCTTGATTCCATCTGCCGAGGTTTGTTACATATCCAAGCTCCTTCCGCATGCCGGAAAGTCGCACGTTCATGGAACAGGCTACCTCAAGCCACGGGCTGGTGGAGCGCGTCCAACAGGGCGACAAGGAGGCCTTCTCCCTGCTATTTGAGAAGTACCGGACCCGGCTGGCGGTGATCATTCACTACCGGTTGGGAGTGAGCCTGCGGCGCGATGCTGACGTGGACGACGTCCTGCAGGAGACGATGCTTCGCGCCTACCGTGACATCGAGCGGTTTGAGTACAAGGCGCCGGGGAGCTTCATGAGCTGGGTGGTACGGATCGCCGATCACGTGATCGTGGATGCGGCCCGGTCGCAAAACCGGCAGAAGCGGGCGGGTGAGCACGTGCGCTTTCGCTCGGAGAGCAACCCCCTAGGCCCCGAGCCCGCCGACTACCACACGCCCAGCCGGATATTCGCCGAGAACGAATCGGCGGGCAGGTTTGTGCAGACGCTGGACCGCTTGCCCGAGGACTATCGCCGGGTGATCCTGCTGGCGAAAGTAGAAGGATTGACAACGTCGGAGGTAGCGCAACGCCTGGAAAAAAGCAATGAGGCGACTTCGCTCCTCCTGCACCGGGCGATCAAGCGTCTCCGGTCCTTGTATGAAGCCCACGAAGAATGAGCTCTGAAAGCGATCGGAACATGGCCGACGATCCGGGCGCAGCGCGGGAGCGTGCTATCGCGGATGCAGTGTCGAGATTTGTGGACTGCCAGTCGCGCGGCGAGACCGCGGACATCGGAAGCTTCTGCCGGCAGAATCCGAGCTTGCTTCCGGAGTTGCAGACCCAGCTCGAAGCCATCCAGCGTATTGACGCGATCCTGGATTCCGGCCCTGGATCGCAGGAAAGCGCTCCGGTGAGAGAAGCCCTGCCGGAACGCTTCTCCGGACTGCGGGTGGTGGACGAACTGGGTTCCGGCGGCATGGGACGGGTGTTCCTGGCGGTGGACGAACGGCTGAACCGCAAGGTCGCCATCAAGGTGCTGGCCGCCCGCTACTGGCCCGATCGGCTCCTTGCCGATCGGTTCATGCGCGAAGCCCAGGCCATGGCCCAGCTCAGCCATCCCAACATCGCCAGCATCTACAGCCTGGGAGCCGCGGGCGAGCCGCCACACTTCGTCATGGAGTACGTTCAGGGCGCTTCGCTCACCCGGGCCGCGGGGGCCTTGCGTCTGCCCCAGCGGATGGAGCTGTTCCGCAAGGTGGTTTTGGCGGTCGAGTTCCTGCACCAGCGCGGCCTGGTCCACCGCGATCTCAAGCCGGCCAATATTCTGGTAAGCAGCGAACTGGAGCCCAAGGTGCTCGACTTCGGTCTTGCCCTGCACCTGGATGCCGACAGACAGT
>DATIWW010000495.1:0-2198 GCA_035519175.1 Terriglobales bacterium | reverse complement strand
AGCCAGTTCTTGTCGTCGCGCTCGGGAAATTCGGGCTTGTAATGAGCGCCGCGGCTCTCGTCCCGCATGCCCGCGCCCTGGGCGATGACCCGGGCCAATTGCAGCATGTTGTAGAGCTGGCGCGTGAAAGTGAAGGTGGTGTTGGCCCACATCTGCTTGTCGCTCAGGTTGATATGCTGGAAACGCTCCAGCAATTCATGAAGTTTGGCATCGGTCTCTTTCAGGTTCTTGTTGTAGCGGATGACGGTGCAGTTGCGGGTCATGATCTCGCCTAACTCGCGCCACAGGCGGAAGGGGTTCTCGGTGCCGTCGGACTTCACCAAGCGGGCGTTGATCTCCTCCTGGCGCTTGCGCTCGGCCTCGAAGCAGCCGTTGGTGGCGGGGGGAGCGGAGACGGCGTATTTGACCGCCTCGGGGCCGGCCACGAAGCCTCCCCAGATGCAGGAGACCAGGGAGTTGGCGCCCAGACGGTTGGCGCCGTGGTACTGGTATTCGCACTCGCCGGCGGCGAAGATGCCGGGCAGGTTGGTGGCCTGCTTGAAGTCCACCCACAGCCCGCCCATGGTGTAGTGCATGCCGGGGAAGATCTTCATGGGCACGTCGTGGGGGTCGTCGCCGATGAACTTCTGGTAGATCTCGAGGATGCCCTCCAACTTGCGGTCGAGCACGGCGCGCTCGATATGGGTGAGGTCGAGATAGACCATGGGCTGGCCTTCCACGCCCAGGTCGTGCTCGTAGACCACCTTGTGGATGGCGCGGGTGGCCACGTCGCGGGGTACCAGGTTGCCGTACTTGGGATACCACTCCTCCAGGAAGTACCAGCGCTCGGATTCGGGGATGGAGCGGGGCTCGCGCTTGTCGCCCTTCTGCTTGGGTACCCAGACCCGCCCGCCTTCGCCGCGGGCCGATTCCGACATGAGGCGCAGCTTGTCCTCGCCGGGGATGGCGGTGGGATGCACCTGGATGAACTCGCCGTTGGCGTAGTAGCAGCCCTGCTGGTAGAGGGCGGACTGAGCGGAGCCGGTGCAAACCACGGAGTTGGTGCTCTTGCCGAAGATGGCGCCGATGCCGCCGGCGCAGATGATGACGGCGCCGGCCGGGAAGGTATGCACCTGCATGCTGCGCAGGTCCAGGGCGCAGATGCCGCGGCACACCTTGTTGGAGTCGAGCACCGCGGAGAGGAACTCCCAGCCCTCGAACTTGCGCACTCGGCCGTCGGCCTCGTAGCGGCGCACCTGCTCGTCGAGCGCGTAGAGGAGCTGCTGGCCGGTAGTGGCGCCGGCGAAGGCGGTGCGGTGATAGAGGGTGCCGCCGAAGCGGCGGAAGTCGAGCAGGCCCTCGGAGGTGCGGTTGAAGGGCACGCCCATGCGGTCGAGCAGGTCGATGATGGCGGGAGCGGCGTCGCACATGTCCTTGACCGGGGGCTGGTTGGCGAGGAAGTCGCCGCCGTAGATGGTGTCGTCGACGTGCTGCCAGGTGGAGTCGCCCTCGCCCTTCAGGTTCTTGGCGGCGTTGATGCCGCCCTGGGCGCAGACCGAGTGCGAGCGCTTGACGGGGACGATGGAGAACAGGTCCACATGCCCGCCCATCTCGGCGATCTTGATGACGGCGGAGAGGCCCGCCAGGCCCCCGCCCACCACGATGATCCTGGGAACTGCTGCCATGGTCTCCCTACTCGTTCGTCGCCAGGGCGGCCGCAGCCGCCGCCGGGACGCTCAATGTACTACCAGGGTCTGCGCCGCCGGCGAAGGCGGCGGGGTATAGCTCAGGAAAGCCCACACCGTGGAGAGTCCCACCACGATCAGCAGCAGGGCGATCCCCAGGCAGACGAATCCGAACTTGCGATGCGCGTTGCGACCCACCGCCAGCCCCCACTTGGCGGCGAACAGCCACAGTCCGTAGGCGAAGTGCCAGGAGACGGCCACGATGCCCACCACGTAGAAGGCCACGATCCAGGGGTTTCGGAACTCGGTCCACACCTTGGTGAAGCCGTACTCGGGGTGGGTGATGAGGTGCTCCCCGAGGAAGCGCATGGTGGTGGTATGGAAGACGATGTAGACGAAGGTGATGCCGCCGGTCCAGCGCTGGGCGGTGTACATCCAGTTGCCCACCCAGGGATAGTCGAGGACGTTGGAGTCGCCGCGGTACCAGATCCACAAGCCGTAGAGGGCGTGGTAGAGGATGGGCATCCAGATGAA
>DATIWW010000494.1:0-4372 GCA_035519175.1 Terriglobales bacterium | reverse complement strand
CCAGAACAGGTGCTGGAAGAGCACCGGGTCGCCGCCCAGAGCCGGGTCGAAGATGCCGATGTGGAAGACGCGCTCGCAGAAGACCAGCACGATGGTCACCGCCAGCACCGGCGTACCTAGCACCTGGATGAGCGATGTGGCGTAATTGGCCCACACGAACAGCGGCATGCGGAACCAGGTCATGCCCGGCGCCCGCATGCGGTGCACGGTCACGATGAAGTTCAATCCTGTCAGGATGGAGGAGAAGCCGGCGATGAACACCCCCACGATCGCCGGGATCACCGGGGTGTTGGAGTAGGCCGTGCTGAAGGGGGTATAGAAGGTCCAGCCGGTGTCCAGCCCGCCCTGCAGCATCACGTAGACGCCGAACAGGCCGCCGAAGACGTACAGGTACCAGCTCAGCAGGTTGAGCCGGGGGAAGGCCAGGTCGCGCGCCCCCACCATCATGGGCAGCAGGAAGTTGCCCAGCACCGCCGGCACCGCCGGGATAAGGAAGAAGAAGATCATCACCACGCCGTGCATGGTGAAGAGTTTGTTGTAGGTGTCGTCGGCGACCAGGTCGCCGTTGGGCGTGATCAGCTCCAGCCGGATGAGGGTGGCGAACAGCCCGCCGATGAAGAAGAAGAAGGTGATGGAGGCCAGGTAGAGCAGCGCGATGCGTTTGTGGTCGGTGGTCAGCAGCCACGACTTGATGCCGTAGTCGGCGTTCAAGTAGTGCTCGCGCGGCAGCGCGTGGTTGGTCTCGGCGGTGGCCATGCTCATTGCCCCTTGGCCCCGGCCGCCGGCGGTGCGGGCTGGCCCGGGGGCTGTTTCAGCGATTTGATGTACTCCACCAGTTGCAACAGTCCTTCTTCGCTCACCTGGGTGGAGAAGTTGGGCATGATAGCGGGGAAGCCCGCCACCCGGGTGGCGTCGGGATTGGTGATGCAGGTGCGCAAGTAGTTCTCATCCACCACCAGCGCGCGCCCGTCGGCCATCTTCACGGTCTGGCCGAACAGGCCCAACAGGCTGGGCCCGCGCCCGCTGGCGTCGGCCTTGTGGCAGGTGGCGCAGCCCAGTTGCTGGAAGAGCCGCTCGCCCGAGGCCGACAGCGAGCCGCCCGGCCCGCCGCCCAGCCATTGCTCGTAGGCCGCCGGCTCCATCACCACCACTTGCCCGGTCATGTGCGAGTGCTCGGTGCCGCAGTACTCGGCGCAGAACAGGTGGTACGTCCCCACCCGCGTGGGGCGGAACCAGAAGTGGCGGTAGCGGCCCGGCAGGACGTCCTGCTTGATGCGGAACTCGGGAATGAAGAAGCTGTGGATCACGTCCTGGGAGACGGTGATGAGTTCGATGTCGCGGTTCACGGGTACGTGCAGCTCGTTGATCTCCCGTGTCCCGTCCATGTGCTGCACCTTCCACATCCACTGCTTGCCCACCACGTAGATCTTCAGCGAGTCGCGCGGCGGGCGGTTTTCCGCGAAGAACAGGCTCGCTCCCCACACGAACATCACCATGGTCAGGCCCAGGGGGAGCAGCGTCCAAGCCAGCTCCAGCGGCAGCGCTCCCTCCACCTCATGCGCGTGGGGATGGCGCGAGCGCCGGTAGCGGATGGCGAAGTAGAAGATGGTGAGGAAGATCCCGGTGGAGAAAAACGCTGCCACCGTCACCAGGAAGAAGTACAACTGGTCCACCTGGGCGGCCAGACTGGAAGCCTGCTGCGGGAAGAGCGGGAGGGTCTGCCACATGGCTAGTGGCCTCCTTCCCGCGGCGCGGCCGGCATCGCCGCGCGCTTGTGCTCGCTGCGGAGCATCAGCCCCACGAAGGTGCCCAGCAGCAGCAGCGTCAGGAGCGCGCCCACGCGCAGCAACCGCATGGTCAGCACGCCGTAGCGGCCGGTGTTGGGGTCGTAGTGATAGCAGTAGAGCAGGACCTGGTCCACCAGAGTGCCGATCCTGTTCTGCGAGGACTCGACCAGGGCCAGGCGCAGGTCGCGCGCCGGATACTCCACCCCGTAGAAGTACTGCGCGAGCTTGCCCTGCGGCGTCAGCACCATGATGCCGCTGGCGTGCGCGAACTGCCCGCTCTGAGGAATGTAGGCGTAGCCGAAGCCCACCGCCTGGGTGAGCGCCGCGATCGCGGCCGGGTCGCCGGTGAGAAAGTGCCAGCCTTGCTCCGCCCCGGGGCGCGGGTAGCGCGCCAGCACGCTCTGCTTCTCGGCGGCGGCGGTCTGCGGCGTGTCCTGGGGATCGAAGCTCACGGTCACGACCTCGAAGTCGCGGCCGGGCTGGAGATCGACGACGCGCAGCACCCCCGCCAATCCGTGCAGCACCTGCGGGCAGAGCATGGGGCAGCGGTAGTAGGCCAGGGTGAGGATCACCGGGCGCTTGCCGAAGTACTGCCCCAGAGTGACGGCGCGGCCGGCCTCATCGCGGAAAGCGAGATCGAGCGGCACTTGCTGGTTGAGCCGCTGCTCGAAGGTGATCTGCTGCAGGACGTTGGCCTTGGGCGCCGGGGCCGCCGCCTGCGGCTGGTAGAAGCTCTGCCCGGAGGCGGGGAGCACCGCCGCCGCGGCCAGCGCCGCCGCCAGCCAGATGCGCGACCTCCGTCCCCCGGACTTCATGGCCTTTTCTCCGGCTTGGGTTGTGCCGCCTGCGGCGCCGGCCGGGTGGGCAGCCCGCGCTCGATCACCATCTCCATGGCTTGCTCGATGGGGATGTGCACGATGCCCGCGTTCTGGTCCACCCAGCCGTAGCTGTTCAGCAGGTAGCGCTCGCGCTGTTGCATGGTCTCGAGATCCACGGAGTCGGTGATGAACGGACGGTAGCGGTTGTCGGCCGAGCCGGGGACCGGCGGAGGCGGCTGCAGTTGGGGAGCGGGGAAGTCCTGCCGGGCGCGCCCCTGGCGAAACATGGGGCTGACCTCGGGCTCGCGCCGCTCCGCCTGCTGCGAGAAGACGTGGAACAGCCCCCACAGCACCACCGTCACCAGCAGCACGGCCACCGCCAGGCAGAGGCAGAACGTCACCACGCCGCGAATGTGGACGTCGCGGACTTCGTGCTTGGGCTGCGAGTTGTTCTCAGTCGGCTGCATGTTCACTCGTCGCCAGGTTCAGCTCCGGGTCGTGCAGGGGCAGCACCGGCCGCTGTTTCAGTTCACGCAGGAACGCCGCCATCCAGATCCCGCCCAGCGCGATGGGCGCCACCAGGTCCATCCAGCTCGGCCGCAGGTGGGCGTGGTTGGCGGCAAAATTGGGCTCGATCAGCCAGAACAGGTCCACGGCGCGCATGACCAGGATGATCCCCGCCAGCAGCGCCAGACGCCGCGCCGCCCGCTTCAGGTTGCGCGACAACAGCAGCGCGAACGGCAGCGCAAAGTGGAAGATCACCAGCAGCAGTCCCACCGCCTCCCAGCCCCCGCTCCAGCGGTTCAGGTACCAGGAGGTCTCTTCCGGCAGGTTGCCCGACCAGATGATCAGCAACTGGGAGAAGGAGAAATACGCCCACAGGATCACGAAGGTGAGTACCAGCTTGCCCAGGTCGTGGAAGACCTCGGGGTGGACTGCCTGCTTGAGGGGCTGATAGCGTGCCAGCAGCGCCACCATGCCCACCGCCAGGCACAGCGCCGACAGGCACTGTCCCGCCATGAACAGCATGCCGTAGATGGTCGAGGTCCAGTGCGGGTCGAGCGACATGACCCAATCGACGGCGGCCAGGGTGACGGTGGCGGCGTAGAGCAGCAGCCCGGCCGCGCTCCAGCCGCGCAGGCGCGAGCGCAGGTCGCGCCCCGGCTCCTGGTCCTGCTGCCCCGACCAGCGGCTCAGCAGCCACGCCAGCATCCCCCACACCGCGAAATAGAAGATGGCGCGGGCCGCGAATGCGGTGGGGTTCAGGTACGCGGCCTTGTGCAGCAGGACGGGATCGCTGCCCGGCTCCACCCACGGATACAGCTTCCCCATGCCCAGCAGGATGGGCACGAACAACACCGCCATCAGCTTGAGGTTGCGGCTGCCGGCCTCCATGACGCGGCGGATGGCCAGCCCCCAGCGCCCGCCCGACAGGTGCTGCAGCATCAGGATGGCCAGGCAGCCCAGCGTCACTCCTACCCACAGCATGTAGCCCACGAGATACGAGCGGAAGAACTGCTCGCGGTCCAGCACCGCGCCCACGAGCAACGCGATGGCCCCCACGGCTCCGATCCCCAGGGAACGGCGCTGGATGCGCCCCAGCGCTTCCTGGGCGGCGGGCTCGAAGGGAGGCATGTGGGCGGCGCCGCTCATTGCGGTTCCACTCCTTCCGGCGAAGGCGCCGGCATGGGTTGACCCAGCTTCGGCCGCTGGCTCGCCGGCACGTCGCTCAGCGAGGCATGCCGCGCCAGTTGCAGCGCCCGCACG
>DATIWW010000493.1:0-2128 GCA_035519175.1 Terriglobales bacterium | reverse complement strand
GGCTTCGAGGCGGGGGCGCAGTTCTACTTCAGCAAGAAGGCCAAGGACCTGACCCTGGCGGAGGCGGCGCTGCTGGCGGCGCTGCCCAAGGCGCCCAACGCCTACTCGCCCATCGAGCATCCCGACAAGGCGCTGCGGCGGCGCAACCTGGTGATCGACAACATGCTGGAGGACGGCAAGATCACGGTGGCGCAGGCCAACCAGGCCAAGGACGCGCCCCTGGGCCTGAACCTGCGCTATGACACCAACTCGGTGGCGCCCTGGTTCGCCGAGGAGGTGCGCCAGTACCTGGAGAAGAAATACGGCTCGGACGAGGTGCACGAAGGCGGGCTGCGCGTCTACACCTCGCTCGACCTCGACCTGCAGAACGCGGCCACGCAAGCGCTGCGCGACGGCCTGGCCGCCTACGAGCGCCGTCACGGCTGGAAGGGCAACCTGCCCAACGTCGCCGCCTCCGGCGACACGGTGGAGAGCTACCAGGACCCGGACTGGATCGAGCCCATCCTGGTGGGCGGCTACGAGCATGCCCTGGTGACGCAGGTGACGCCCGCCGCCGCGACCGTGAAGTTCGGGCCCTACACCGCGGTGCTGGACGCGAAGGACATCGCCTGGACGGGGCGGCGCTCTCCCCGGGAGCTGTTCAAGCCCGGCGACGTGGTGTACGTGAAGATCCTCGCACTGGAGGCCGACCACACCGCCCAAGTCAGCCTGGAGCAGGATTCCGGGACCCAGGGAGCGCTGATCGCCCTGGACAACGCCACCGGCGACATCCTGGCCATGGTGGGGGGGCGCGACTTCGACCGCTCCAAGTTCAATCGCGCCACCCAGGCGCTGCGCCAGGTGGGCTCCTCCTTCAAGCCTTACATCTACACCGCCGCCATCGACGAGGGCTACACCCCCGAGGACACTATCCTGGACGCGCCCGTCACCTTCCCCAGCTCGTCGGGTCCGTACTCGCCGCACAACTACGACAACACGTTCGAGGGGGTGATCACGCTGCGGCGGGCGCTGGCGCAGTCGCGCAACATCCCGGCGCTGAAGCTGGCCGCCAAGGTGGGCATCCGCACCGTGATCGACTACGCCCACAAGTTCGGCATCACCACCGAGATCCCGCCCTTCCTGCCCATCGCGCTGGGGGCGGCGGACATGACCGTGATCGAGCACACCGACGCCTTCACCACCTTCCCCAACGACGGGGTGCGGGTGGTGCCGCGCTACATCCGCAAGGTCACCGACTACGACGGCAAGGTGCTGGAGGAGAACTACCCCGAGGTGCAGGACGTGGTGAGCGCGCGCACCGCGCGCATCATGACCTCCATGCTGGAGGAGGTGGTGCAGCACGGCACCGGCTACCAGGCCGCCAAGCTCAAGCACCCGCTGGCGGGCAAGACCGGCACCACCAACGACTTCACCGACGCCTGGTTCCTGGGCTTCTCGCCCTCCCTCACCTGCGGGGTGTGGGTGGGCTTCGACGAGAAGAAGACGCTGGGCAACAAGGAGACCGGGGCCATGGCGGCCCTGCCCATCTGGATGAGCTTCATGAAGGTGGCCATCCAGGGGCATCCGAACGAGGAGTTCCTGCCGCCGCCCACGCTGCCGCCGCCGGCGGTGGCCGAGCAAGTGACCACCCCCGACCACGCTCCCGGCGGCGACACCGAGAACCACTGAGGGCACGCTCCAGACGGCCGACGCCGGTCTCAGGGGCTGAATCACCCGAGGGTCCGACGGTGCTCCAACGAGGGATGCCCGGCGGCGCCGGCGAGGAGTAGGCTGCCCAGCAGCTCTCCCCTGCGATCCCCGTCCTGCGGTTGGAGGCGCGTCATGCGGATGCCTGCGAGGCGCATTGCTTTTCGCTGCAATGTGCTGGCTCTTGTGGTTGGAATCGCGGTCCCGCTGCTGGGCCATCCCCTGGCTTCGGCGCAGACCGGCGGGGCGCCCCCGCGGCCGGAACTGGTGCTGCAGACCGGCCACACCGCTCCGGTGCTGGCGGGTGCGCTGAGTCCGGACGGACGCTGGGTGGCCTCCGGGGGCTCCGATGCCACCGTGCGGCTGTGGGAACTGGCGACCGGGCGCGAGCTGCGCGTCCTGACCGGGCACACCGACCAGGTGGCCGCGGTGGCCTTCAGCC
>DATIWW010000492.1:0-4612 GCA_035519175.1 Terriglobales bacterium | reverse complement strand
CGGGAGCTTCTGAGGCTAGCCCAGGGGAACAGGTGGAGTCAAATGCCCACGCTGTCGAGAAGCGGGGGAGACTGCGCCGCCGCTCAGCGCTGGCTCACCTTCCACTCCCCGTTGATCCGGGTCAGGGTCAGGGTGGTGGATTCGCGCGACTCTTTGCCGCCGGCCACCGCCACCACTTCGGCGGTGTCGCCGCTCTCGGTGACCGCGGCCACCCGCAGGCTGGAAGAGAAGAACGCCGCCATCATCTTCATCATGTCCGCGCCCTGGGGGCCGTCGAGCTGGGCCGCCATCTCGGGCGCCACCAGCTTCTTGAGCGTGGCCTTGTCGCCCACGCGCGCGGCGCGGAAGAACGCCGCCGCCACCTTGCCGGGGCCGCTCTGCGCCGCCTTCTCGCCTTCGTAGGTCGGCGGAGGCTTGCGCAGCACCGTGGCCCGGAACATCCCCGCGTAGTAGTAGGTCACGCCCATAAACTCCTCGGGCGCTTTCATGAACAGTTTGCCGGAGACGATGTTGGCATCGACGACGTCGGGAACGAAATTGTGCATGCCCGCGACCGAGACCGACATCGCCGTCCCCTCGGCCTCGTCCTTGCTGAAGATCTGGTGGTAGAGCTGGCCGCCCTCGGGCTGGTGATCGGCGCCGAGCTGCACCTCCACCGCGTGCACCGTGCCCTTGCGCCCCAGCTCCTGCAGGCCGAAGCCCTCGAGCAGCACCTTGTCCGGGATGGGCGCATCGCTCAGCACCAGCACCAGCTTCTCGGGATCGCCGGGGAAGTCGCGGCGGCCGACGGCGTAGCCGTAGCGGAATCTGGTCTCCTGGTTGTTGACGACGAAAGAACCGGAGGCCGCGCCCGGCGCGAGCGCCGCCAGCGCGGCCCGGTCGGCGGCGCTGATGGTGAAGGGATCGGGAGCGATGGCGGCGCGGAAGCTCACGTCGAACTCGTAGCGGTCGTCGCCGAAGGAGCCCTCCTCGGGGGTGAAGAGGCGCCCGGCCACGTTCTGCTCGTCGAAGGTCTGCGCCTCGAAGCGGCGCGAGTCCATGGCCGGCATGGACCCGTCGGAGAGGGCGGGATGGAACAGGGTCACGGCGAAGGGCTCATGCTCGGCGTTGAGCGTCACCTGGATGCCGGTCAGCTTCTTCTCCCCGGCCAGCTTGCGCAGGGAGCTGGAGGAGCCCGCCAGCAGCGGATCCACCGGCTCCGCCGTCAGCAGCACCTCCACGTACTTGTCGGTGTCCTGGGGATTGTTCTTGAAGATGCGGGCGTAGGCGTGGCTCAGGGTGGCGGCCTGGCCGTTCACGGTGAGCTTGCCCTGGGCGCTGCCCGGCTGCTGGGCCCAGACGGGCAAGGCCGGCGCGATGGCGATCAGGACTACGAATGCGGCGATGCGGCGGAGTCTCATGGCATCCTCCGGCAGACGGATACCCCCAACCTACGCCGCCCCAAGGTGGGGGGTCAAACTAGCTGCGATCCTCCGGCAATTCGCCCAGCACCACCGGCACGTCCATCTTCTGCTGGCCGCGATAGATGGTGACGCTGACCTTGTCGCCGGCGCGGTGCTGGTTCATCACCCGCGAGATGTCGGTGGTGTCCTGGATCTCCTTGCCGTCGATGGCCACGACCAGGTCGCCGCCCACCAGGATGGGGATGTTGCCGATGTAGGCGCGCTGGTTGCCGCCGCGCAGCCCGGCCTTCTCCGCCGCCCCGCCCGGCACCACCTGCACAATGAGCACGCCGGAGTTGGCGGGCAGGCCCATCTGCTTGGCCAGATCGGGCCCGATGGCCAGGGTGCGGATGCCCAGCGCCGGACGCCGCACCCTCCCCAGCGTGACCAGGTCGTTGAGCACCGCCTTGGCGGTGTTGATGGGAATGGCGAAGCCGATGCCCGAGTTCTGCGCCGCGCTGCCCATGATCATGGTGTTGATGCCGATGACGTCGCCGCGCGAATCCAGCAGCGGCCCCCCCGAGTTGCCGGGATTGATGGCGGCGTCGGTCTGGATGGCCTCGTCGATGAAGGCGCCCTCGGGCGTGCGCACCGAGCGGATGGAGCTGACGATGCCCCGGGTCATGGTGCCGGTGAGCCCGAAGGGGTTGCCGATGGCGAACACTTTCTGTCCCACCACCAGGTGGGAGGAGTCGCCCAGGGTCACCGGCACCAGGTCGGGAGCCGCGATCTGGATGACCGCCAGATCGTGGGAGCGGTCGCTGCCTACCACCTTGGCCGGGTACTTGCGCCGGTTGGCCAGCGTGACCTCGATCTGCTTGGCGCCCTCCACCACGTGGTAGTTGGTGAGGATGTGCCCCTGCTTGTCCAGCACGAAGCCCGAGCCCTGCCCCTGCGCCGGCACCGCGCCATAGAAGAAGTCGTAGCTGACCACGGTGGAGATGATGTTCACCACCGAGGGCAGGCCCTTCTTGTAGACCGCGATGTTGTTCTGCTCCTCGGGATCGAGGGCGGCGGGGCCGGCGGCCTCGGTGGTCTCGATGCTGATGGGAGCCGAGACGGACGTGGAGGTGGCCACGCTCTCCGGGCGGCTCCGGTGATAGGTGGTGAGCCAGAAGAAGGCAGCCGCCAGGGCTACGGCGATCAGGACAGGACGCAGGGTTTTCATGGCTTGTTCCCCGCGGGCCCGCTGCGGCCCGCACACTCTTAAAGGATAACGAGGCTGCGGGAATCTGTCACATGGGCGGGGGCAGCGGCCCGTGTAGGCCAGGGATGCCGAAAGGCGCCCCCAAGAAAACTTGTCATCCCGAGCGAGCGCGAGCGGCGCGGAGCGCAGCGACGCGGTGGCGCCGAATGCTCAGGAGTGCGTTGACCCCACCTCAGGACGCGCGCGCCAGCTTCTGCAGTTCGGCAAAGAGCTTTTCCACCTGCTGCTCGGTCTCGACGCGCGAGCCCGAGTTGTCGATGAGGAAGTGAGCGGCGGCGGCCTTCTCGGCGTCGGGAAGCTGCGCCGCCGAGCGCCGCGCCACCTCCGCCCGCGCCGCCTCCAGGGAGATGCGGTGGCGCGCGGCGTAGCGCTCGGCTTTCTGCTCCGGCTGGCAGGTCACCACCACCAGCTTGTCGAAGCGGCGGCCCACCTTCGCTTCCAGGATCAGCGCCGCCTCCACCACCGCGATGGCGTGCGCGTCCTGCCTGCCTACCTCCGCCATCCACTCTTCCTGGCGGGCGATGACCGGCGGATGGATGATCTGGTTGAGTTCCTGGACGCGGCCGCGTCCGAAGGCGGCGTCGGCCAGTTTGCCGCGGTCGATCTGGCCGTCCGCCTGCAGGACGCCCGGGCCGAAGGCCTTCACCACTTCCTGGTAGACGGGCTGGCCGGGGGCCAGGAGCTGGTGCGCGATCTCGTCGGCGTAGACGATGTGGGCGCCGCGGCGGCGCAGCATCTCGGCCACCGTGCTCTTGCCGCAGGCTACCCCGCCGGTGAGCCCCACCCGGAGCAACTACGCCCGCTCCGTGGTCAGCGCCGGCTGCTTGAGGCTGTGACCGCGGCGCAGCTTGCAGGCCTTGACGGTGTTGGCCATGAGCATGGCGATGGTGAGCGGGCCCACGCCTCCGGGCACGGGCGTGAGCGCCCCGGCGATCTCGGCCACCTCGGGATGCACGTCGCCGATCAGCGTCGAGCCGTTCTTGAGGAAGGCGGCCTCGCGCTTCTCGTTGCCGCGGAAGTAGCGGTCGAACTCGGCGCGGTCCGTTATCTTATTCATGCCCACGTCGATCACGGTGGCGCCGGGCTTGACGAACTCGCGGGTGACGAAGCCGGCTCGCCCCATGGCCGCCACCAGGATGTCGGCGCGGTGGCAGACCTTGGGCAGGTCGTGGGTCTTGGAGTGGCAGATGGTGACGGTAGCGTTGGCGTTGGTCAGCAGCATGGCCATGGGTTTGCCCACGATGTCGCTGCGCCCCACTACCACCGCCTCCGCGCCCATGATGGGGATCTCGTAGCGCCGCAGCATCTCCATGATGCCGGCGGGGGTGCAGGGCGTGAGCCCCGGGCGCTGGGTGGAGAGATAGCCGACGTTCATGGGATGAAAGCCGTCCACGTCCTTGGCGGGCGAGACCGCCTCCAGCACCGCCTTGGCGTCCACCTGCTTGGGCAGGGGAAGCTGGACCAGGATGCCGTCGATCTCGTCGCGCCGGTTCATGTCGTGCACCAGCTCCAGCAGTTCGTGGGTGGTGACGGTGTCGGGCGGGGTGTACTTCTCGCTCAGCATGCCCAGCGCCTCGCAGGTCTTGACCTTGTTGGCGACGTAGATCTCGGAGGCGGGATTGTGCCCCGCCAGCACCACCGCCAGGCCCGGGCGCAGGCCCGCGTCGGTCAGCGACTTGACCTCTTCCGCCACCTCCGCCTTGATCTCGGCGGAGATCTTGTTTCCGTCCAGGAGGATGGCTGCCATCGTTTCCTCGGGGGTTACATCCTTATTCTATGAGGCGAGGCGATTGTAGCGTAAACCGCTGAGGAAAAGATGTGATGGGCAGAAGCTCCCAGCCAGCAGTGAAGCGCGATAGAATGGCGGCGATGCTCCCCAAGGACCTGCTGGAGATCATCGTCTGCCCCGCCTGCAAGCAGCCGCTGGAGTACAACGCGGAGAAGCAGACGCTGAGGTGCGGCG
>DATIWW010000491.1:0-4136 GCA_035519175.1 Terriglobales bacterium | reverse complement strand
GCGAAGGCGGCCAACTGCGCCCGCACCACGTAACGTCCGTCCGCGGGCACGTGCAGCGCGTAGCTGCCGTCCAGATCGGTGGAAGTCACGGCCTTCTGCCCGGTGAGCGTGTTGGCCGCGGAGATCGCCACCCCGGGCAAGGGCATGTTCCCCGACCTCACCACTCCCTGGATGTCGCCGCCCGCGGGCGCCGCCGGCGGCGCCGGCGCGCGCAGGCAGGGAACTGCCAGCAGAAAAAACGCGGCGAGCCAGGGGAGGGCGCTGCGGCGCGGGTCTCCCTGCGACGGGGGATGGAGAAGGCCTGGCCTCAACGCGGTGGCGGCCCCTCCTGCGGCGGTCCGCCCATGCGCAGGCCCTCGCGGACATCACCCACGTTCAGCACCGCCGGGACGAAGGTGCCGTTCTTGAGCGCTCCCCGGCCATAGACGCGATCGCCGGGCTTGATGTCGGCCAGAGTGATGCTCTCGCCCTGCTTCTGGAAGGAGGTGTTCTCGTCCACCTCGATGGCCTGCGTCTGTCCGTCGACGCGCAGGATGGTGAGCTTGAGCCCGTCGATGGACTTGACCTCGCCCACGATGAACTCCTTGCCCAGACCCTCGCGGAAGCGGGCTTCCATGGCGGGGCGGGCAGCCACGACCTCGGCGGTCCAGGTGTTCTCGCCGGCGGGCGCGCCCCGCACCACGACCGCCTCGCCCACCTTGAAGTCGGCGAGCTTGGCGTCCTTCTGATCGCGGCGGTAGCGGGTCGCGTCGGTCAGCTTGACCGTGACCGTCTTGCCGTCGATGGTGCGCAGCACCAGGGTGTCCTTGTCGATGGAGGTGATGGTCCCGCCCGTTCCCTGGAAGCGCTGGCCCTGCGGGCCGCGCGGGCCACGCTGGCCCTGGGACGGAGGCGCATCCTGCGCCCGCACCGCAGGTCCGCTCAGCGCCGCGCAGCAGGCGACGATCGCAAACGTCAACACGCCAGTCAGATGCCTCTTCATGAAACCTCCGCCGCGCGGATTGGCCGTGGGCGGCCAGAAGACCTTACATCTTAATACCCTAGAAGGTCAGGAAAGTTGCTAGTTCGGGACGGATTGCGCGGGCAGCGAGGGATGTCGGCCAATCCAGCCGGCACTGCGCTCGTAGGCGTGCGCCAGGCCCAGCACCGCCGCCTCGCCGCCGGCCGGCCCGGCGACCTGCAGGCCCACCGGCAGGCCCGCCGCGGTGAAGCCGCAGGGCAGGGAAAGCGTGGGCAGGCCCAGGACATTGAAGGGCCGCGTGTTGCGCAGCATCAGCATCTCGCGCGGCCGCAATTCCTGCGGGTTCTCTTCCAATTCCGCAAAGCTCGGCGGCGGGACGGGCGTGGTGGGCGCAACCACCAGATCCACTGCGGAGAAGATCTCTCCCGCTCTGCGCCGCAGGAGTTCCAGCTCGCGCCGCTTCTCCAGGTAGGCGGCGGCGGTGACTTCCGCACCGGTGCGGATGCGCCGCAGCGTCTCGGGGTGGTAGCGCTCCCCCTGCTCGGCCACCCGCGGTGCGTGGTAGGCCCAGGCCTCGGCGGTCATGACGGTTCGGTCGGCATCCACCGGCACAGTCACGTCGCGCACTTCCTTCACCAGCCCGGCGAGGAGTTGCAGTGCCTTCTCGATCGCGCTGGAAACCTCGGGGTCGAGCCCCGCAAAGAAGAACTCTCGCGCCACGCCCAGGCGCAGCGAAGACGTGCTGGCCTTCAGGGCGGCGCCGTAATCGGCGACCGGGACAGGCTGGCTGCCGACGTCCTCGGGATCGTAGCCGGCGATCGCGGCCAGCACCGCCGCGGCATCGGCCACGCTGCGCGCCATGGGGCCGACGTGGTCGTAGGACCACGCCAGCGGGATCACTCCGCGCGCGCTCACCAGGCCGTACGTGGGCTTCAGCCCCACGCTGCCGCAGCAGGCCGCAGGCAAGCGGATGGAGCCGGCGGTGTCCGTGCCCAAGGCGGCGTAGCACATCCCTGCCGCCACCGCCGCCGCTGAGCCCGAGGACGAGCCCCCGGTGATGCGCGCCGGGTCCCAGGGATTGCGCGCCGGTCCGAAGTGTCCGATCACGCCGCTGCCGCCGTAGGCGAACTCGTGCAGGTTGAGTTTGCCCAGCAGCACCGCTCCCGCCGCCTTCAGTCTTCGCACTACCTCGGCGTCGTGCTGCGGTAGCCGCTCGGCGAAGACAGCGCTGGCCGCCGTTGTCCTGATCCCGGCGGTGTCGATCAGGTCCTTGAGCGCGATGGGGATGCCGTGCAGCGGGCCGCGCCGTCTCCCGCGGGCGATCTCCCGCTCCGCCGCGCGCGCCCGCTCCAGCGCCGCCTCCGCGGTCACCGTGAGGAAGGCGTTTAGCAGCGGGTTCAGCGCCTCGATGCGCTTCAGGCAGGCGTGCGTGAGTTCAACGGGCGACACCGCCTTCTTGCGCAGCAGCGCGGCCACCTCCGTGAGGCTCAGGAAGTGCAGTGCGCCGGCCGTCTCCGATTTCGCGGGCCTTCTCGCCATGGCAGCCAGACCAGTCTACCGGAGGGCACGGAAGGAGTGGTGTGGCGGCCCGGGCGTGGCGCTATAATCCTCGGTCCCGCTCCCCAGCGGGCCCAGGTGATGCCATGAGCAAGAAGATCTTCGCCCTCCTGCTGTTCGCCCTTATCGTCCTCCCCACCTTTGCCCAGAGCGAGAAGCCCGTGCTGGCGCATCACCCCACCATGAACCAGACGGAGGTGGTCTTCTCCTACGGCGACGACCTGTGGGCGGCGCCGCGCGCCGGCGGCGAGGCCCATCCCCTGACCACCGGTCCGGGCGCCAAGACCGACCCCATCTTCTCGCCCGACGGCCGCTGGATCGCCTTCACCGGGAATCTGGGCGGCAATATCGACGTCTATGTGATGCCCGCCGAGGGCGGCGTGCCCCGGCGGCTCACCTGGCACCCTGGGCCCGACGCCGCGGTCGGCTGGACCCCGGACGGCAGGGAAGTCCTCTTCGCCTCCTTGCGCAACAGCTACGAGAATTTTCCCCGCCTGTTCACCGTGCCGGTGAGCGGAGGATTCCCCACCCAGATCCCGCTGCCGGAAGCGCGGGAGGGCTCCTACTCGCCCGATGGCAAGCATCTCGCCTACGTGCCCGTCAACAACTGGAGTCTGCGCCTCGCTTGGAAGCGCTACCGCGGCGGCCGCCAGGCAAGGGTATGGATCGCTGCGCTCGCCGACTCCAGCATCGTCAAGGTGCCGCGCGCCGACTCCAACGATTACAACCCCATGTGGGTCGGCGACAAGGTCTATTTCCTCTCCGACCGCAACGGCCCCATCTCGCTCTTCTCCTATGATCCCGCCAGCGGCAAGGTGGAGGAGGTGGTACACGCCGACACCGACATCAAGGTGGCCAGCGCCGGCCCCGGCGGCATCGTCTATGAGCAGGTGGGCTCGCTGCACATCTTCGACCTGGCCCGCGGCAAGTCCAGCGAGCTGCGCGTCAGCGTCGCCGCCGACCTGCCCGGCCTGCGGCCCCGCTTCGAGAAGGTGGGCGAGCGCATCGTGAACTACAACCTCTCGCCCACCGGCCAGCGCGCCGTCTTCGAGGCCCACGGCGAGATCCTGACCGTGCCCGCCGACAAGGGCGATATCCGCGACCTCACCAAGACCACGGGCGCGGCCGAGCGCGATCCCGCCTGGTCCCCCGACGGCAAGTGGATCGCCTACTTCTCCGACCAGTCCGGCGAGTACGCCCTCTACCTGCGCTCCCAGGACGGCATGGGCGAGGCCCGCCGCATCGACCTGGGCACGCCGCCCTCTTTCTTCTATTCGCCGGTGTGGTCGCCGGACTCCAAGAAGATCCTCTACCACGACAAGCGCCTGCAGCTCTGGTACGTGGATGTCTCCACTCCCGAGGCCAAGCCGGTGCTGGTGGACAGCGACTACTACGAGGCCCCCGACCACTCCCTCAATCCCGCCTGGGCGCCCGACAACCGCTGGATCGCCTACACCAAGCAGCTTCCCAGCCACATGCGGGCCGTCTTCGTTTACTCGCTGGAGACCGGCAAGAGCACCCAGATCAGCGACGGCATGAGCGACGCCCGCTACCCCGTCTTCGACAAGGACGGCAAGTACCTCTACTTCACCGCCTCCACCAACATCGGACCCACCCA
>DATIWW010000490.1:0-3248 GCA_035519175.1 Terriglobales bacterium | reverse complement strand
GCAACCGCCCCGCCCAGGCCGACCAGGTGCGCTCCGAGTTGGAGTACCGCCAGGCGCAGATCCGGCTGCAGCAGCAGCAGAACCAGATCGGCATCGAGGTGCGCAACGCCCAGGTAGGGGTGGTGCAGAACCGGGCGCGGGTCGAGGCGGCGCGCAAGGGCCGCGAACTGGCCCAGCAGACCCTGGAAGCCGAGCAGAAGAAGTTCCAGTTGGGGGCCTCGACCCCCATCCTGGTGCTGCAGGCGCAGCGCGACATGGCCCAAGCGGAGTCCAACCTGGTGACCGCCATGTCCTCCTCCGCGAAGTCCAAGGTGGAGCTGGACCGCGCCACCGGGATGACCCTGACCCATCTGGGCATCGACATGGGCGACGCGGAGAACGGCGTGGTCACCAAGATGCCCTCCGTGCCCGGCGTGGTGAAGGCCGGCGCGGATGCCCAGGAGGGCACCCCGCCCAAGCCCTGAGGCGAACGTGATATGGTTGCGCGAGGCTGGAGCCCCCGGGGCTCCCGTCTCGCGCGCTTTTTTATGCCGCTTTCCGTCGCCATCATCACCCTCAATGAGGAAGCCAAGCTGGGCAGGACGCTGGACAGCCTGCGCGGCCTGGCCGACGAAGTCATCGTGGTGGACTCAGGCTCGACCGACCGCACCCTGGAGATCGCCCGCGCCCACGGCGCCAAGGTCTTCTGCGAGCCCTGGAAGGGCTACGCCACGCAGAAGAACTCCGCCATCGCCAGGGCCACCGGCGACTGGGTGCTCTCGCTGGACGCCGACGAGGTCCTGGAGCCCGAGCTGGCGGAGGAGATCCGCTCCGTCGTGACCCAGGCCGCCGACGATGGCATCCATGGCTACTTCATCCCCCGCAAGAACTTCTTCTTCGGGCGCTGGGTGAAGCATGGCGGCTACTATCCC
The DNA here is from genome assembly GCA_035519175.1 of Terriglobales bacterium. GTDB lineage: Bacteria > Acidobacteriota > Terriglobia > Terriglobales > Acidobacteriaceae > DASPRL01. Next base: position 2,337 of record DATIWW010000490.1, on the reverse strand, counting down.
GACCCCAAGCTGCGGCTCTTCCGCCGGGGCACGGCGCGCTTCCAGGAGCGCCTGGTGCACGAGAGCATGGAGTCCGACGGCCCTACCGCCCGCCTGCGCCACGCCCTGCTGCACGACGCCTATCCCACCCTGAAGGGCTATCTGGGAGCGTGCAACAAGTATTCCTCGCTGAGCGCCGAGATCGCCTACGGCAAGGGCCACCGCCGCTTCAGCCTGTGGAACATCGTGCTTCGCCCCTGGGCCACTTTCCTCTACAACTACTTCGTCCGACTTGGATTTCTGGATGGCAGGGAAGGATTGCTGGTCCACCTCTACCACGCCTGCTACGTCTCCTGGACTTACGCCAAGGCGTGGGAGCTGGGGAAGAAGAAAGCTCTAAGCTCTTAGCTGCTAGCTCTTAGCTGTTGGCTCTTTGCCTTTTGCCTTTTGCCTTTTGCCTTTTGCCTTTCGCCTTTTGCCTTCAGCTTCAGCCTTTTGCCTTCTGCAGGGCGGGTTTTCGATTATCATTAAGCGTTTGTCTATGGCCGACAAGAAGAGGAACGGCAAGAAGCCCGGGGTCGCCGAGAGCCCCATCCAGGACGTCTTCGAGGGGCGGCAGCCCTCCGAATCGGAGAAGCGCTGGGCGGAGGAGACCCTGGCCCCGGCGCTGGAGAAGGCGCCGGAGCGGCCCATCGGCAAGCCCACCGGCGTCAATCTCGACGAGCACGGCAACGCCCGCTATACCACCATCTCCGGCGTGCCGGTGCGGCGGCTCTACACCCCCGCCGACCTGCCCCAGGACTGGTCCTACGAGAAATACCTGAACTATCCCGGGCAGGCGCCCTACACGCGCGGCATCCACGCCACCGGCTACTGCGGCAAGCTGTGGACCATGCGCCAGTTCTCCGGCTTCGCCTCGCCCGAGGAGACCAACCAGCGCTACCAGTACCTGCTGGCCGCGGGCGGCGGCGGGCTCTCGGTGGCCTTCGACCTGCCCACCCTGATGGGCTACGACTCCGACCACGCCGCCAGCGAGGGCGAGGTGGGCAAGTGCGGCGTGGCCATCGATTCCCTCGAAGACATGGAGATCCTCTTCGCCGGCATCGACCTGGAGAAGACCACGGTCTCCATGACCATCAACTCTCCCGCCTCCGTGCTCTGGGCCATGTACCTGGCGGTGGCCGAGAAGCAGGGCGCCGACTGGAAGAAGATCTCGGGCACCATCCAGAACGACATCCTGAAGGAATACATCGCGCAGAAGGAGTACATCTATCCGCCGGCGCCCTCCATGCGCCTGGTAGTGGACACCTTCGAGTTCGGCTCGCGCTTCACCCCGCGCTTCAACACCATCTCCATCAGCGGCTACCACATCCGCGAGGCGGGCTCGACCGCGCTGCAGGAGCTGGCCTTCACCATCTACGACGGGGTGGAGTACGTGGAGTGGGCGCGGCGCCGCGGCCTGGACGTGGACGAGTTCGGGCCTCGCCTCAGCTTCTTCTTCAATGCCCACAACGACTTCTTCGAGGAGATCGCCAAGTACCGCGCCGCGCGCAAGATCTGGTACCGGCTGATGAAGGAGCGCTTCGGGGCGCAGAAGGAGCGCACCCGCCTGCTGCGCTTCCACACCCAGACCGCCGGGGTCTCGCTGACGGCGCAGCAGCCCATGAACAACATCGCGCGCGCGGCCGTGCAGGCCATGGCGGCGGTGCTGGGCGGCACCCAGTCGCTGCACACCGACAGCTACGACGAGGCCCTGGCCCTGCCCACCGAAGAAGCGGCGCGCATCGCGCTGCGCACCCAGCAGATCATCGCCTATGAATCGGGCGTGGCCCAGACCGTGGACCCGCTGGGCGGCTCCTACTTCCTGGAGCGGCTGACGCTCGACATGGAGAAGGGCGCCTTCGACTACTTCGACAGGCTCGACGCCATGGGCGGCATGGTCAAGGCCATCGAGCGCGGCTATCCCCAGAAGGAGATCGCCGAGGCCAGCTACCAGTACCAGCGCGCGGTGGAGGCGCGGGAGAAGATCATCGTCGGGGTGAACGACTTTGCCATCGAGGAGCAGGCGCCGGAGACCCTCTACATCGACGAGAGGGTAGCCCAGCACCAGAGCGAGAAGCTCAAGGCGCTGCGCCAGCGGCGCTCCAGCGACGAAGTTCGCCGCCGCCTGGACGCCCTCAAGCAGGCCGCCGCCCAGGAGCCGGAAAAGCCTGTCCAGGGCGGGATTTCGCCGGTCAACACCATGCCCTTCCTGGTGGACGCCGTCCGCGCCTACGCTACCGTGGGCGAGATCTGCGAGGCCCTGCGCGAAGTCTACGGCACCTACACCGAGACCAGCATCACCTAGCGAGGAGCGTG
>DATIWW010000489.1:0-6817 GCA_035519175.1 Terriglobales bacterium | reverse complement strand
TACCGACCCCTGTGCAGGCGGCCACCATTCCACAAGCCCTGCAAGGAAAAGACGTTCTCGCCACAGCCCAGACCGGGACCGGCAAGACGCTGGCATTCCTGGTCCCAGTGATCGAGCACTTACTGAAGAACCGCGAGGCGGGCGTAAGTGCGCTCGTTCTTGTTCCCACGCGCGAGCTGGGCATGCAGATCGTCGAGGTGTTCAACGCGCTGCGCGGCCAGAAGCTGGCAGCGGCGGCCCTGGTCATCGGCGGCCTGTCGGAGGAGCAGCAGCTTCGCGCCCTCCGTTCCGGCGCCCGCCTGGTGGTGGCTACGCCCGGCCGGCTGGAGGACTTCCTCGACCGCCAGCTCGTCAACCTGCGTGCCGTCCGCATCCTCATCCTCGACGAGGCCGACCGCATGCTGGATATGGGCTTTCTGCCGGCGATGCGCCGCATCATCCAGGGGCTTCCCCGGGAGCGCCAGACCATGTGCTTCTCCGCCACCCTGGAGGCCTCAGTGGCGCAGATGGTCCACGACTCCATGAAGTCGCCCGTCCGTCTGGCCTTCGGGTCGACGCTGAAGCCCGCGGAAAACGTGCGCGTGCAGGCGTTCGAGGTCGCGGCCGGCGCCAAGCACCAACTACTTCATCGTCTGCTGGCCCGGGAAACGGGCCGCTGCCTGGTCTTTGCCCGCACCAAGCGCGGCACGGAACGTCTGGCCAAGCGCCTCAAGCAGGACGGTTTTTCGGTCGCGATGATCCACGGGGACCGCTCGCAGTCGCAGCGCACGGCGGCGTTGAGCGGGTTTCAGCAGGGGCGTTTCCGGGTGCTGGTCGCCACCGACGTGGCCTCCCGAGGCATCCACGTGCAGGACATCGCGCACGTCATCAACTACGACCTGCCGAAGATCGCCGAGGATTTCATCCACCGCGTGGGCCGGACTGGCCGCGCCGGCGAGCAGGGCCTGGCTTCGACGCTTGTCCAAGGAGACGAGCTGATGGAACTGCGCGACATCGAACGCACGCTCGGCATCCGCATGGATTGGAAGCACGCCGAAGCGGGACGCCTGGGGGAGCAGGAACGAAAGCGGCGCGAGACCGGCGATTCCGAAGCCATGCCACTCGCATCGGGCCGCCGCATGGCCCGGCTTCCCGGCGAGATCCTGCAGAAGCACGGCGACCTCGTCTGAAGGATCCGCTGGAATTGACCCGGCGCGAAGAAGAAGATCGTCGCGTCGTAGCACCGTAGGCAACGACCGCGGCATGACAGGTGCCGCTCTGGAGGTGTCCCATGGCCGGACGCTCACATCCGACCTTCAAGAAACGTCAGAAAGAACAGGCTCGCAAAGAGAAGCAGCGCAACAAGGCGGAGCGCAAGGCGCAGCGCAAGCTGGAGAAGCTGGCGGGAAGCACGGGGCCCGACTCCGAGATCGCCCCCGCATCCGCCGACATGGAGCCGGAGGGCATCCCTCTGCCCGAATCGATCGAGTGAAGCTTGTCTCGCGGACGTGGCGGCTCGCTCCAATACAGTGGGAAAAGGGGCCGTCACATCGTTCTCCGATAACTTCTTGCTTCCCGGCGAAGCAGGGAGACATCCAACACGGGAGAAAGGAGAACGCCATGCCTCAACGTCTGGACTACGCCAAGACTTCGCCGGGCGCGCCGCGCGCGCTTTATGGAGTGGAAACCTACCTGCAGAGCTGCGGGCTGGATGCGAAGCTGCTCGACCTGGTGCGGCTGCGGGCCTCGCAGATCAACGGCTGCGCCTTCTGCATCGACATGCACTGGAAGGACCTGCGGGCGGCGGGCGAGGGTGAGTCGCGGCTGTACTCGCTGGATGCCTGGCGCGAGTCGCCCGGCTACAGCGAGCGCGAGCAGGCGGCGCTGGCCTGGACCGAGGCGGTCACGCTGGTGGCCGCGAGCCGCGTCCCCGACGAGGTCTACGAGCAGGCGCGCCGGCAGTTCACCGACAAGGAGCTGGTGGACCTGACCCTGGCGGTAACATCCATCAACGCCTGGAACCGCATGAACATCTCCTTCCGCCAGGAGGCGGGGGCGTATCAGCCGAAGAAGGCGCAGCCGATGAAGAAGGGGGCTTGAAAGCAGATTCCTCGCGGCGCTCCCTTCCCCCTTCGCTGGCGCTCAGGGACGGTCGCGCGCTCGGGATGACAAGGGAGAGACGGCATCAACGGCACGGCTGAAGCCGTGCCCTCCCGAAAGCTACCCGGTGATCCCCCTCCGTGTCCTCTGTGTCCTCTGTGGTTAAGGCTTTTTCGGCGCGGTCTCGGAGGCCTGGAAGCCGACCTTGGCGTGGGAGCCGTCGCAGAAGGGCTTGTTGGCGGAGTGGCCGCAGCGGCAGAGGGAGAAGCCGGGCTTGCCGGTCAGGTCGTACTCGTTGCCGTCGCCGTCGCAGAGCTTCACCCCGCCCTCGGGGGCTTCCACGCGATAGGGGCCGTTCTTCTTGGCGGTAATCTTGATGTCAGCCATGGATCCTCCTCAGGGAATAGAGCGGCGAAACCCCAGAAAGATACCATGTCCCAGGAAGGAGCGGCGGGAGGCCGGCGCAAGGGCGGATTTGGCCCGTGGTAGAATCGCTGCTTCCGATATGTCGAATCCTCCTTCCGCGCAAACCGCGGCCGAGCGGCTGAAAGCCAAGATCGAAGCGCGCAGCGCCAAGGTGGGCATCCTGGGCCTGGGATACGTCGGGCTGCCCCTGGCCCTGCTCTTCAGCGAAGAGAAGTTTCCGGTGGTGGGCTTCGACGTCGACGCCGGCAAGGTGAAGACGCTGGACGGCGGGGGCTCCTACATCTACCGCATCCCGCCCACCGACATCCAGGCAGCGCGGCAGCGCGGCTTCACCGCCACCAGCGACTACGCGCGCATCGCGGAGGTGGACGCGGTGCTGATCTGCGTGCCCACGCCGCTGAACGAGTCGCGCGAGCCCGACATGAGTTTCATCACCGCCACCGCCGAGGCCATCGCGCCCCACCTGCGCGCCGGGCAACTGGTGGTGCTGGAGAGCACCACCTATCCCGGAACCACGGAGGAGGTGCTGGTCCCGATGCTGGAGAAGGGCCAGCGCGAGCTGAAGGCGGCGCGCGCCGGGCAGGCGGCGGGGGAGGAGTTCTACGTGGCCTTCTCGCCGGAGCGCGAAGACCCGGGCAACGACACCATCGCGCGGCGCGACATTCCCAAGGTGGTGGGCGGGCTGAATCCGGCCGCCACCGAGCTGGCGGGACTGCTGTACAACGCCATCTTCAACCGGGTGGTGCGGGTGTCGGCGCCGGCAGTGGCGGAGATGACCAAGCTGCTGGAGAACATCTACCGCTGCGTGAACATCGCGCTGGTCAACGAACTGAAGCTGCTGTGCCTGCGCATGGGCATCGACATCTGGGAGGTGATCGCGGCGGCCTCCACCAAGCCCTTCGGCTTCCAGCCCTTCTATCCCGGCCCCGGGCTGGGCGGGCACTGCATCCCCGTGGACCCCTTCTATCTATCCTGGAAGGCGAAGCAGTGGGACTTCCACACCCGCTTCATCGAGTTGGCGGGGGAGATCAACACGGCCATGCCCTACCACGTGGTGGGGTCGGTGGCGGCGGCGCTGAACCGCGCGCGCAAGTCGCTGAACGGGGCGCGGGTGCTGGTGCTGGGCGTGGCCTACAAGAAGGACGTGGACGACCTGCGCGAGTCGCCGGCGCTGAAGATCATCGAGTTGCTGCAGCGGGACGGCGCGCAGGTCAGCTACCACGATCCTTACTTTCCCAGCATCGGGCGCGGGCGCCACTACCGGCTGGACATGCAGCGGGTCCCGCTGGAGCGGCTGGGCGACTACGACTGCGCCGTGATCGTCACCGACCACTCCGACTACGACTACGGCCGCATCGTGCGCGAATCGCAACTGGTGGTGGACACGCGCAACGCCACCCGCGGCATCGAATCGCCCAAGATCGTGCGCTGCTAGCTCCTCCCGGCCGCGCGGAATGAGTTAGGATGCAGGGGACCTTCCCCCTGTACCCGGCATGAGCCAGCCCAGCACACCCGCGATCGCCAGCCCGGAAGGCCGGTTGCTGCTGGCGTGCGCGCGCACCCCGCTGGAGCCGGAGCGCAAGCAGCGGCTGCGCGAGCTGGCGGGGGCGCGCCTGGACTGGGAGTTGCTGTTGCAGGCGGCGGAGCTCCACGGCCTGGAACCGCTGCTCTGCTGGAACCTGGCGGAGAACGCCGCGGAGGTGGCGCCGGCGGCGGTGGTGGAGCGGGCGAAAGTCCGCTTTGCCCGCCACGCGCGCAGCAATCTGCTGCTGGCGGGCGAGCTGCTGCGGATCCTGCACGGCCTGGAAGCCGCCGGCATTCCTGCCCTACCCTACAAAGGCCCGGCGCTGGCCGCCGGCCTGTACGGCGACCTGTCGCTGCGGGAGTTTTCGGATCTCGACATCCTGGTGGAGCCGCGGAACCTCCCGGGCGCGCGGGAGCTGCTGCTGGCCGCCGGGTATCGTCCGCAGGTCGAGATGAACGCGCAGCAGCGCAGCGCCTACCTGCGCTCCGGGTGCGAGCTGGGCTTCGTGGGCCGCGAGGGCAGGATCGTGGTGGAGATGCACTGGCGCATCGCGCCGCGGCACTTCGCCGCGGAGCCCGCGGTGGAGGAGTTCCTGCGGCGGGCCCAGCCGGCACGACTGGGAGAGGACCAGGTGCGGACCCTGTGCCCCGAGGACCTGCTGCTGGTACTGGCGCTGCACGCCGCCAAGCACCTGTGGCGAGGCCTGGGCTGGATCTGTGACGTGGCCCAGTTGCTGCGCCGGTCCCCGGACCTGGATTGGAGCGCGGTCGAGCAGCGCGCGGGGACATTGGGGCTGCGGCGGCTGGTCCACCTGCCGCTGCACCTGGCGCGCGAGCTGCTGGAGGCGCCGCTGGCCGCCGGGCCGGCGGCCGCGATCGATGCCGACGCGGAGCTCCAGTCGCTGGCGCGGGAGGTGCTGCAGCGGCCCCTGGTCGAGTCTGTCGGCACGGAGTGGAGCGTCGCCGATCATCGTTTCTTCCTGCGCGCCCGCGAGCGCCGCCGCGACCGCATGCGCTATCTCCTGCGCCTGGCGGTGACCCCGGGCGCCGCCGAGTGGCAGAGCGTCCGCCTGCCCGCCTTCCTCTTTCCCCTGTATCCCGCGGTGCGGCTGGCGCGGCTGGCGGGCAAGGGGATGCGCCCGTGAACCCGCCTCCGGTCGCGCCTTCTCCGGAGACCACGACGGTGGTCCGCCCGGTGAGCGTGGCGCTGGAGTCGGTGAGCAAGGTCTTCCGCCACCGGCCGGCGCTGCTGAACTGGATCGGGCGGGAGCGCGGGGGCGAGACCCGCGCCCTCGACGACGTGAGCCTGAGCGCCGCGCCGGGCGAGGTGCTGGTGCTGGTGGGCCCCAACGGCAGCGGCAAGACCACGCTGCTCAAGCTGGTCTCCACCATGCTGCTGCCCGACAAGGGGCAAGTGGAGGTGGCGGGCGCGGACACGGTGCGCGAGGCCGCGCGGGCGCGCCGCGCGGTGGGATTCGCCGTGGCCGCCGAGCGCTCCTTCTATCCCCGCCTCACGGCGCGGGAGAACCTGGCCTTCTTCGCCGCTCTGGATGATGTTCTCCGGGAGCAGCGGCGCGAGCGGGTGGAATGGGCGCTGGAGAAGGCGGGACTCACCGAGGCCGGCGACACTCTGGTCATGAAATTCTCCAGCGGGATGTACCAGCGGCTGGGCATCGCGCGCGCCCTGCTCAAGCGACCCACAGTGCTGCTGCTGGACGAGCCCACACGCAGCCTCGACCCGGCCGCGGCCTCGCGCTTCTGGACGCTGGTGCGCGAGACCGCCGACGCGGGCGCCACCATCCTGCTCACCACCCATCGCTTCGACGAGGCCATGGCGGTGGGCGACGCGGTGGCCGTGCTGGCGCGCGGCGTGCTGGCGGGACAGCACCGCCTGGGAGCGGGCGTCTCGCTGGAAGAACTGCGCGCCTTCTACTTCCGGGAGACGGAAGACGAGAGCCCGGCCGGCGCGGGAAAGGAATAGAGCTTGGCGGTCCTGCTGGACAAATTGCTGGCTATCTGGCGGCGCGACCTGCTGATCGCGCTGCGCTATCGCGCCGGCTTCTGGATGCCGGTGCTGGCGCTGCTGGCGGAGATGGTGGCGTTCTACTACCTGGCGCGCGCCATCGGCCCGGGATTCCGCCCCGAGGGCATGGACTACTTCTCTTTTCTCCTCATCGGCACCGGCTTCTACGGTTTCTTCGTGGTGGGCATCAGCGCCTTCGTGAGCGCGGTGCACGACGCCCAGATCAGCGGCACCATGGAGGTGCTGATGACCACCGCCACGCCCGCACCGGTGATCATCTTCCTGACCGCGGCTTCGGTCTTCCTGGAGCGCACCTTGTACCTGGCGCTCTATCTCGGCCTGGGCCTCTGGCTCTTCCGCGTGCCCCTGAACCTGAACCTGTGGGGATGCGTGGCGGTGTTCCTGGTTTCGCTGGCGGTGGCGGTGGCCATGGGGATCGCCGCCGCCGCCCTGCAGGTGCGGCTGCAGAAGGGCAGCGCCGTGGTGTGGCTGTTCTCGTCGCTGGCCTGGCTGCTGACCGGGATGACCTTCCCGGTGAGCGTGCTGCCGCCCTGGCTGCAGAAGCTGGCCGCGCTCATCCCCGTGACCCACTCCCTCGACGGCCTGCGCATGGCCATGGTCAAGGGCGCTTCCTGGGGCGACCTGGCGGCGCCGCTGGGGGCCCTGCTGGCCTTCGCGGCACTGCTCCTGCCGCTGAGCCTGTGGCTGTTCGCGCGCGCCCTGCGCCGCGCCCGCATGGAGGGCACGCTGTCGTTCTATTGAGGG
>DATIWW010000488.1:0-3090 GCA_035519175.1 Terriglobales bacterium | reverse complement strand
CGATCCGCTCTTCATCAAGAAGGCCGCCGGCTCCAGGATCTATGACGAAGACGGCAACGCCTTCATAGACTACGTGGGATCGTGGGGGCCGATGATCCTCGGCCACGCCCATCCCAAGGTGATCGCCGCCGTGCAGGAAACCATCGCCAACGGCCTGGGTTTCGGCGCACCGACCCGCGTCGAGACCGAGATGGCGGACAAGGTGTGTGAGCTGATGCCTTCCATTGACATGGTGCGCATGGTGAGCTCCGGCACCGAAGCGACCATGAGCGCCATCCGCCTGGCCCGCGCCGCCACCGGGCGCAAGTACATCGTGAAGTTCGAGGGCTGCTACCACGGCCACGCCGACGCCCTGCTGGTGAAGGCGGGCTCGGGGGTGGCCACCTTCGGCATCCCCGGCTCCGCCGGCGTCCCGGAAGAGTTCGTGCACTTCACCCTCGCCCTGCCCTACAACGACCCGAACGCGGTGGACGCCGCCTTCAAGCAGCACAAGGGCGAGATCGCCTGCGTGATCGTGGAGCCGGTGGTGGGCAACATGGGTTGTGTGCCTCCCGCCGAGGGTTTCCTCGATGCGCTGCGCTACCTGACCTCGCGCGACAATGCCCTGCTCCTCTTCGACGAGGTCATGACCGGCTTCCGCGTGGCCTTCGGCGGGGCGCAGGAGCTTTACGGCACGCGTCCCGACCTGACCACGCTGGGCAAGATCATCGGCGGAGGCTTGCCGGTGGGCGCCTACGGCGGCCCCGCGGAGATCATGGACCAGGTCGCGCCGCTGGGCCCGGTCTACCAGGCGGGCACGCTCTCGGGGAATCCCTTGGCCATGGCCGCGGGACTGGCCACGGTGCGCCATCTCGGCGAGCATCGCGAGATCTACGGGCGGCTGGACCGGCTGACCGCCACGCTGCTGGCCATGCTGCTCGACGTCGCGAAAGATGCGGGTGTTCCGGTGACCGCCAACCGCGTGGGCTCCATGTTCACCTGTTTCTTCACCTCTGAGCCGGTGAAGGACTGGGCCAGCGCGGCCAAGTGCGATACCGGGCGCTTCGGCAAGTTCCATCGCGCCATGCTCGACGCGGGCGTGTGGCTGCCGCCCTCGCAGTTCGAGGCCGCCTTCGTCAGCACCGCACACAGCGACGACGACGTGCGCGCCACCGTGGACGCCGCGCGCCAGGCCGTTGCCGCCGTCCAAGGCTGATCACCACAGAAACACGGAGGCACAGAGGAATCCAGACGACCTTTCTCCCTGTCTCTGTGCCTCTGTGGTGGATTCACGCGCCTTATTGCGCAGGCCGGTCGGGCGGGTCGGGATCGTAGTGCACCAGGGTGAACTTCCCGTTCTCGAAGTGATAGTAGTGGCGACCGCATTTCTCCCCGTCGGGGCAGCCCTCGACCACCAGCAGCGCGCTGTCCGCCTTGAAGTTGACCATCTCGGGATACTTCTGCAGCTCCGGGCCGGACTCGGGGCCCACGTGGAACTCGATCGCCGTCATGGGCGGGTCATAGACGCGGCCGCTGACCGCGTCGGCGACCGCGAACTCCATGCACCCGGTGCCGCAGCCCCAGGTGGCCACCACATAGTGGCCGGCGAAGTTCACTCCCTGCGCCACACTTTCGCGGATCCGCGTCCGGTAAAGCCGTTGGTAGCGGGTCACCGGGCGCGGCGGCACCGGTTTGCCCTTGTAGACTTCCTTCACCGGGTAGTCGGCGAAGTCGGGCAGCTTTCCCGGTACCTTGTTCTGCGCTCCGAGCCCCGGGATCAAGCCGAGCCAGCAGGCCAGCAACAGGGCGGCGCACGGCAAATCACGGCGCACTCTCATTCATCCCTCCGTGTCCCCGTGGCTCCGTGGTGGGTTCTCATCATCTCCGGCACGGTGACGAATTGGTAGCCCTCGTCCTTATACCGGCGCAACAGCCGGTCGGTGGCCTCGACGGTGTGGGCGCGGTCGGCGCCCATCTCGAGGTGCCCGCCGTCGTGCAGCAGGATGACATCGCCGCCGCGGATCTGCCGCCGGGCGTGCTGCTCGACGCGATCGGCCGTGGTCTCCTTCCAGTCATAGCAGGTCACCGTCCACATAACCGGCGTCAAGCCCAGGGCGCGGGAGGTCCGCAGCACTCCGGGACGGCGCGCGCCGAAGGGCGGACGGAAGATGGTCGCAGGCTCGCCCACCACCTCGCGCAGCACCGCCTGGCAGTCTTCCAGCTCCTTGCGCACCTGGCCGGGCGAGGTGAAGAACAGGTTGGGATGGGTGAAGGTGTGGTTGCCGATGGCATGGCCGGCGCGCGCCACCGCCTGCGCGATCTCGGGGCGCCGGCGCACGTATCGGCCGATGAGGAAGAAGGTCGCCTTGACGTTGTGCCGCTCCAGTACTTCCAGCAGGCGCAGGGTGTGAGGATGGTTGGGGCCGTCGTCGTAGGTGAGGGCGAGGCGGCGCGTCCCCGGCGCCAGCCCGGTGAAGGTCGCGCCGAAGAGCTGTGAGCGCGGCGCCATGGCGGCATAGGCGCTCACGCCGGCGAGTCCCGCGAGCGCACCCGCACCGGCGGCGATGGCGGTGGCGATCATCGTGCAATTGTAAACAAGCACTCAGCATTCAGCACTCAGCATTCAGCCAATTCGCGTTTCGGGGCGAATGCGCACTGGCTGAATGCTGACGGCTGAGTGCTGAGTGCTCCGTAGTAACTCTTCTCGCAATTGCGCGGCGCGCGAAAGCGGGCTATGCTGCGGCAGACTCTGGGACATCCCGAGACATGGCCAACCTCTTCGAGCCGCCCAAGTACATCGCCATAGAAGGGCCCATCCGAGTCGGCAAGAGCACGCTCTCGCGCATCATCGCCGAGCGCCTGCACGCGCAACTGATCACCGAGCCGGAGAGCAACCCCTTCCTGCGCTCCTTCTACGACGGCGAGCCCGGGGCCGCCTTCCAGGCGCAACTGGCCTTCCTCATCGAGCGCTACCAGCAGCTCAAGGCGCTGGACGTGGGCCCGGCCTCGCGCAAGACCGTGGTCGCCGACTACATCTTCGAGAAGGACAAGCTCTTCGCCTGCATCAACCTCAACGACGCCGAATTGGGCGTCTACAACCGCTTCTACAAC
>DATIWW010000487.1:0-5932 GCA_035519175.1 Terriglobales bacterium | reverse complement strand
CCGGGACTGTGAACGATTGTACCCTGCCCCGGGGAGGGTCCGGCCGGGGGGGCGGCCGGGGATGCCGCCGCGGCCGCGAAGATACAGATTGACATGTGCCGATGGATAGGGTATACGTCATATTGACAGGTGTCGATATGCCGCATCCCGTCTCCCACGATCCGCTGAGCCGCATGCTGCGCGCCATCGCCGACCCCACCCGGCGCAAGATCCTGCGCCTGCTCACCCAGAAGGGCTGCTGCTCCATCGCCCGCCCGGTGGGGCTGTGCGCCTGCGACATCGAGGCGCGGGTGCGCCTCTCCCAGCCCACCGTCTCCCACCACATGGCCATCCTGAAGGAGGCTGGGCTGGTGCGCGCGGAGAAGCACGAACAGTGGATGTGGTACCGCCGCCATGAGCGCGGCCTGGAAAAACTGCGCCGCGCCCTGCGCGTCGAACTCTGAAGGAGGAAGCGGATGAAGACCAAGGAAGACATCACGCAAGCGGTCCAGGAACGTTACGGCGAGATCGCGCGCGGGCAGCGGTCGGGGTGCGGCTGCGGCACCCCCGGCCCGTCCAAAGCGGCCATCGGCTACTCCGCCGCGGACCTGGAGCTGGCCGGGCAGGCCAACCTGGGGTTGGGCTGCGGCAATCCTCTGGCCCTGGCCGACCTCCAGCCGGGCATGACCGTGCTCGACCTGGGCAGCGGCGCCGGATTCGACGCCTTCCTGGCCTGGCGGCGGGTGGGGCCGGCGGGCCGCGTCATCGGGGTGGACATGACCGACGACATGCTGGCCCTGGCGCGCAAGAACGCCGCCGACCTGGGCGCCGGCAACGTCGAGTTCCGCAAGGGGCAGATCGAGCGCCTGCCGGTGGACGACGCCGCGGTGGACTTCGTCATCAGCAACTGCGTCATCAACCTCTCCGCCGACAAGCCCGCGGTCTTCCGCGAGGTGGCGCGCGTGCTCAAACCCGGCGGCCGCTTCGCGGTGAGCGACCTGGTGCTGCTGCGCGCGCTGCCCGCGGCCATCGCCGCCGACGTCAGCGCCTACGTGGGCTGCGTGGCCGGGGCCAGCCTCATGGGCGACTACGTGCGCCTGGCTTTGCAGGCCGGCTTGACCGACTTGAGCATCCCGCAGATGAGCGACGGCAATGCCCTGGCCGCAGCCTGGACCAGCGATCTCAAGCCGCTGGTCGAGCGCTTCGGGGAGGGAGAGTTGCGCCAAGCCGCCTCCGCCCTGGTCTCCATCCGGCTGCACGGACGCAAGCCTGCGGCCACCACCCAGGCGTCTCGCTCCTGCTGCGGCTGAGGCCAAGAGAAAAGGGGCGGCTGCGGGCCGCCCCTTCCCTGCTTCCCAGTCCTGCCTAGTGCGAGACCATCTTGAAGATGTCCGACTTCATCAGCGCCTGGAAGCGCTGGTCGTCGCTCTCGAAGTGGACCTTCAGGTCGTGGCTATCGGAATCCACGCTCACGTTGTCCAGGGCGGTCTTTTCCACGCCGGTGGCCTGCTGCTTGCGGAACAGCAGGGCCGCCTGCAGGAGCGAGGACAGGGTAGCCGCGGTCATCTGGTCGGTGGTGGCCACCTTGAGGTCGAAGTTCACGCCGTTGCCGAAGTCCATGGCGTAACGGGAGCCCAGCAGGCGCTGGCTGACGCTGCCGTAGGTATCGAGCGAGGAGGCTTGGCCCAGCGCCGAGCGCAGCATGGTCTGGGTGCCGATGGAGTCGAGCACGCTCCACACCGCGCCCGAATCCACGTCGCTCATCATGTCGGTCATCTGGGAGTTGGCGGCCAGGCTCTCGGCGAAGCCGTCGCGCGCGTCCAGGGCCTGGCGCAGGGCGGTGGGGTCGCCGAAGACCAGGGTAGAGGGATCGGCGAAGGTCATCTCCATGCCTCCGCCCATGGGATAGAGGTTGGTGTCGCGGAAGCGGACAGGGCGCACCTTCTGCGCGCGCAACTGCTGCAGCACCTTGGCGCGGGTGAAGCTGCCCGACGCCAGGCCCAGCAGGCGCAGGCTGCCGTCCTTGCCCCGCACCGAGGCGAAGGTGATCTGCTCGATGCTGCCGGCGTCGATGCCGACGCCCCGCAGCGAGCCCTCCAGCGACCTCAGGTTCTCGGGGATCACCCGCTCTTTCAGCGCCATGCCGGTGGGTGAATTGCGCAGGGTGCGGTAGTCCACCGAGATGATCTGTTGCACGCTGCCGGGGATCATGACGCGCGCCGAGGTGCCCAGGCCGGTGGCCAGCGCGGGCAGCCCGCTGAGCAGCACGGCGGCCAGGAGCGGGATGCGGAACTTCATGGAGCCTCACTTCTGCAGGCGGCGGGAGGCGGCCTGCGTTCGAGTCGCGCCGCGGCGCGATCGCTTGATTATAGCAACCCCGAGGGTTCTAGTCGGCGTCCTCGGGTGCCGGCAGGGCCGCGTCCAGGCTCCAGGAACGGCGCCGCTCCAGGCTGGCGAGGAAGGGCTTGCGCGCGCCGAAGAGCAGGGCCCCGCCCAGCCCGCACGCCGCCACCGTGACCAGCGCCAGGGAGGAATGCAGGGCGTCGTCGCGGCGGAAGAGGTACTGGGTGCAGGCGGCGACCGCGGTCGGGCCCAGGCCCAGGCCGATGAGATTGATGACGAACAGGTAGATGGCCGAGGCCTGCCCGCGCATCTCCGCCGGCATCATCTCCTGGATGGCGGCGGGCGCGACGCCGAAGGGCGCCGACTGCAGCAGCACCAGGGGCGCCAGCAGCGCCAGCGACCACCTCGGCGAGGGCGACAAGAAAACCGCGCAGCCGACGGGGATCAGCAGCATCGCCGCGGTCGCCCCCACGAGCAGGTTGGCGTTGGCGCGGCCGCGCGCGCGCAGCCGGTCCGCCATCCAGCCCGCCCCGATGATGCCCAGGCTCCCGGCGATCCCGACGTTCAGACCGAAAGCCACGCCCGCCGAGCGGATGCTCCACTGGAAGCTGCGGTGGAAGAACTCCGGGATCCAAGCCGCGCCCGCGTAGCCGGAGAGCGCCAGCAGGCCGAAGCCGAGGTTGTGCAGCAGGAAGGTGCCGCGGTTCCGGCCGATGTAGGCGAGGACCCGGCGCAGAGGGAGCGCCGGCCGCTGCTGCGCCCCGGCGCGGCGCGCGTCCGGTTCGCGCACGGTCGAGAGCAGGGGCAGCATGGCCAACCCCGGCAGGCCCAGCGCCAGGAAGATGAGCTGCCACGACCGCACCGTGCCCAGCAGGGGAAGCGTCCAGGCAGCCTGGGTGGAGGCCCAGCCCACCACCAGCCCGCCCACGGCGTAGGAGAGGCCCGAGCCCAGGTAGATCCCCATGGAGTAGACGCTGATGGCGGTGGCCAGCCGCCGCCGCGGGAAGTAGTCGGTGATCAGGGAGTAGGCGGCCGGTGAGAGCGCGGCCTCCCCCACGCCCACGCCCATGCGCAGGAACAACATCTGCCAGAAGGTGTGGGCCAGGCCGCAAGCGGTGGTCAGCAGGCTCCAGGCCAGCAGGCCGAGCGCGATGATGCGCCGGCGGCTATGGATGTCGGCCAGCCGCCCGATGGGGACCCCGAAGAAGGTATAAAAGAGCGCGAAGCTCAGCCCCTGCAGCAGGCTGATCTGGGTATCGCTGATCTGCAGGTCGTGGCGCAGCGGGGTAACCAGCAGGCTGAAGATCTGCCGGTCGATGAAGGAGAAGACGTAGGCCAGGGTGAGCACGCCCACCACGTACCAGGCGTAGCGCAGGGAGGCGGGGGCTGGGTCGGGTGCCGCGGGAGCGGGGACGGCCGTGGCTTCCGCAGGCATGAAGCGGCATTCTATCGAATGCCGCTCTCCGCGACAATCGCCGGGCTACCCGCCGGCGGTCTTGGCGACGGGCTCGGCTTTGCGGCGCGCGGCGTAGGCGCGCAGCGACTCGGCCAGACGGGCCCGCTCGGAGGGAGGCAGGCCCACAAACTCCACCCCGATCTCACCCCGCTCGACGCGCCGTACCAGGGCCTTGGTGTGAAACCACTTGGAGCCGGGGAGGTCCAGGAAGAACTTCACCTCGATCTCGTCGCCCACCTCGTAGTGCCGGTCGCCGGCAAAGCCCATGCCGCCTTCGCTGATGTCGGAGGCCACTCCCAGGGTGAAGTCGGGCGCCCTGCCGTACTGCATGCTGAGCTGGACGGGCCAGCGCGGGAAGGCGCGACGCTCCTCGGGCTTGGGGGCGGCCGGCTTGGGAGCTTCGCTCGCCGCCGCCAGCACGCCCAGGCTTCCCACGCGGCGGCCCGCGGCCTCCAGGTCGCGCAGGTCTCCGGCGGTGAAGTCGGGGCCCGCGGCTGCCAGGGTAGCACCCTTGCGGGAGATCTGGACGACGCCCAGCACCTTGCGGTGCTCATCCACCACGGGCGCCGACATCAGCTTCTGGATCACGCGCGCCTCGGGCTCGCTGCGGGACTCCTCCGAGCCCAGTTTGACCGTCTCGAAGACGCTGCTGTGCTTGACCTTGACGAAGCTGTTGAACATCTCCGGCTTGCGCGTGGAGGCGGTACGGGCGGCCACGGCCGAGCTGGAGATGGGGATGGCGCCCGCCGCCTGCAGCTCCGGCGGGTAGACGAAGTGCAGCATCCTGCCCTGCACCCGCAGCAGCGCCACCTCGTCGCGGCGCACGGAGAAAATGCCGGCCAGCTCCGCGCACACCTTCTCCACGGAGTCGCAGTTCTGCCGAGAGAGCCTTTGGAGACGGTCCAAGCTGTTATCCCAGTATTCCCTTGGGAACCATTCTCACAGCACCGCTCCGCGCCGTCAATTGACGGCGGTAACGCCGCAATGCACGAAGGTAACCCTGTTGGGGATGATAGGAGGTGTGGGGCCCTAAATCTTCAGCGCGCCGGCGCGGCCGCGGACTTCGCGGGCGAAGGCTTCGTCTTCCAGCGAGGTCAGATTGATCTCGACGTTGGCCAGGGCGCCGTCGACCGCGGCGCGGGCCAGGGCCGCCGCCACCGTCAGGTCGGAGGCCATGTTGGGGTTGGTGATGGGCCGCAGCGACTCGGCGATGCGCCCCACTTCCCTGGCGCTCTCCGCCACCTGCAGAGGCACGCTGGTGGCGGTTTTCAGCGCATCGCGCACGGCGCCGTTGGAGCCGGCGGCCTCCTTGGCCTGCCTGTAGGCCGCGACCACGCTCCTGTAGGCCTCGGCGTCGGCATCGATCGCCGCCTTCAGTTCCTCGCGCAGTTGCGCCAAGCGGGCCAGGGCCTCGCTCAGTTGGCGCTCGTACTGCACATAATTCTTCTTGCCGCGCGACATGCCGGCCACCATCGCCGCCAGTCCCGCCGCCATGGCCGCCGCCGCCGCGGAAGCCGAGCCGCCGCCGGGAGTGCTGGTAGGCGCCGCGAGTTGCTCGACGAAGGGCTCCACCCCGGCGCGCAGGCCGCCCACCGCCATCTTGCCGCTCATCACCGCCGCCAGCCGGTTCTCCAGGATGAGCGAGGAATCGAAGTTCTCGATCTGCAGGAACCACTCCGAGGCCGCCTCCAGCGCTTTCTTGGGAATCAGCCCCACGATCTCGCTGAAGGCGGGCAGCACGCCGTAGCGGGCGGCCTCGCGCTTCACCACCTCGAAGACGCGCGCGATGGGAGTCTGCTCGAAGTCGGTCAGGTTCATGGAAACCTGGGCCAGGCCGCGCACCGGAAAGCCCGCCGCCTTCACGTAGCGCAGCCCGCCATTGGAGAAGCGGATGGCCTTGGCCACCTTCTTGGCCACCTCCACCTCCGGCGTGTTCAGGTAGATGTTGTAAGCGATGAGGAACTTGCGCGCGCCCACCACGGTGGCGCCGGCGGTGGGATGCAGGTGCGCTTCGCCGAAGTCGGGACGGCGGGCGGGGTTGGTCTTCACCTCTTCCCGCAGGCCCTCGAACTGCCCGCGGCGGATGTTCTCCAGGTTCTGGCGCTCGGGCGTGGTGGCCGCGGCTTCGTAGAGATAGACGGGGATCTGGTAGCG
>DATIWW010000486.1:0-5384 GCA_035519175.1 Terriglobales bacterium | reverse complement strand
TGCGCCGTCTGCAGCTTCTCGGCCAGCTCGTCCACGGCCGACTGCAGGCGCTCCACCTCGCGCTCGGCCGCTTCTTCCCACTCCGCCGCCTCATCCGGATGCGCGCCCAGCCGGGAAGCTACCCGGCGGAAGGCGCGGCGGCCGGCATCGCTGAGGGCCAGCGCCCCCAGGCTGCCCAGCCCCAGCATGGCCAGCGGCAGGTACCACTTGCGTCGCATGGTTCCTCCGAAACGCATTCTACATTGAATGGACGCTCATTCTCCCTCGAAAGTTGCATGGAATCTCGCCTCGGGGAAGTACCTGATACGGCTCCCCTTGGGGTCTCACCGCGCCAGCAGCTTGCCGAAGAACCCCTTCTTCTTGGCCGGCGGCAGCGCCAGCCCCGCCAGGACGCTCTCGATCCCGCTCTCCGCCAGCGGCTCCGCGTCCTTGCGGTAGCGGATCATCTCCTGGAAGGAGGTGAAGCGGTCCAGGCAGTTGAAGCAGGCGCGCATGTGCTCCTCCGCCAACTCGCGCTCCCGCCAGGTGAGCTGCCCGTTGATGAGGTTGTTGAAGGTCTTGAGCGAGAGGCAGTGCTCGCCCGCCGACTTTTCCGCCGCCTCGGTCAGCACCCGCGCCGAGACGTTGAAGGCGTCCTTGCTGGCGGCGGGCAGGATCTGCGCCAGCCGCTGGTCGGCGATCTTCTTCACCGCCTCCGCCGTCGCGGCCGCGTTCATCATGATGGGCGCGATCTGCGCCGCCGTGTACCCCTTCACGAACAGCCACAGCAGCTCGCGCTCGATCAGGGTCAGGTCCTGGATCACCTGCGCGTACTGCTCGATGGAGATCTCCGGGGTGGGCACCTTGGCCTGTTCCCGCCCGTAGGCGAAGACCAGTTCCCGGAAGCTCATGGCGAACTCGCGTTCGTTGGAGAACTTCAGTCCCTGGAACCAGGCGGAGCCGTTGGCGCGGGCGCGCTGGAAGAGCGCGGCCACGTGCGCCTCCACTTCCGGCGCCAGCGCCGGGAAGTAGAGTTCCAGCAGTTGCCGCGCGATGCCGGCGTAGTCGCGCACGAACTCCCGCCAGCCCTCGCGCTCCCCGCGCGCGCACTCTTCCGCCATGCTGAAGATGGTCCGAACGGCCATAGGTGTCGGCCTAGCAGTGTAGCAGGGGATTAGCGGGACGCGCGCGGCCCCGGCGAGCGCTAGTAACTTACGATAACGGGATTCATCAACAGTTACGTCTTACTGGGGACTATCGCTGGTCTTCGAACTTAGCAGGCGCATGGAATCGAGGATCCGTGTGCTGTCGTGGGGTAGAGGCTTGCCCTGACCAGCATAGGAAACCAGAGTAACCAGTCTGCTGCCTACAATGTAATAACGCATCCTTGCCCGGTACCCTTCGTTGGCCATTTCAAACTCGATTCCGGGGTTGGAATCAAGGACTATGGGTTTCTCGGAAACGAGCTTTGCCTTAACCGATTCCAAGACCGCGCCCTTGATGGTCTGAAGTGCCTCAAGCGAAATCTTCGCGCCCTTGCCATAATCGGTCACGCTAAGCGTCACACCGGTATCGCCACCCAGGTCGACGTTGTAGTCGTGCGACTCAACCTGTCCCCGCGCAGTGTTCACCAACCTCGTCTCACGCGAGGGCTTGACAGGTGCGGATATTGCGCACCCGTCTTCGGGGTAGGCGTACTCGCTCCACGCAGGGATGAATCGCAAGGAACTGAAGAATCGGTCGGTGCCGAGGAAGAGGGGCTGTGCCGATGGCGCGACGGAGATCATCGTGATCACTCGGCCGTTCACGTAGTAGCTGCGAGCCAGCGCGTGACTGGCGTTGTTCCTGAACTCGTATTCGATCCCAGGAGTGCCATTAAGAGAGATGTCCCTCTCCGAGATAAGTTGGCCTTTGACTTCTGCTACGGCCCCATTCCTGCCGGCCTGCAACAGCTCCCTCGCGGGAAGATCTCCGAACTTGCTGACGTCGTACACCGCGACACCGAGGTTCCACGAGGTGTCAGAACCGACCTCGTAGTCGTGCATTTCCACCTTCCCACCCTCGGTTTCCATTGGCATCTTCTCCACTGTTGGAAGGAAAGGGAAGGATGCGGCGAATCCATCTTCCGGGTATTCATACTCCTTCCACTTGGGCTCTTGACCGGACGCAGCAAATACAGACACAAAGAGAACTACACTGGTCAACAAACGCTTGCTCATCGCCATCCGCACGAGTTCCATAGCTGTTGGTAACCGCCCTTAGCGTAACTTACACCCCGGCGACCTAGCTACTTGCCATAAATCAGGTACTTCGCCCGCATGGTCTGGAAGTCCGCCACCGCGTCCTGCCAGTCCTGGGCGATGCGGCGCGGGTCTTCGCCCGTCTGCACCGTTTGGGAGACTACCAGGTCAGCCACGATGTCGAGCATACGCGCAATCTTGCCTAGGCCCTCCTGAGCAAGCGGGTGATCCACACCAGGATCACTGCGCCAACGAACGCCACAATGATGGAGCCGACCATTCCGCCACCGGGCCAGATCCCCAGGAGCCCAAAGAGCCAGCCACCCACAAAGCCACCGAGGATCCCCAGAATGATGTCGACGAGAACGCCGTAACCCCCGCCCTTCATCACGTGGCCAGCAAGCCATCCGGCAATCAAGCCCACCAGAATCCAACTGAGAAATCCCATCTGCGTCCCTCCTGTGGAGCGTCATACCCAGACAAGTCAAACCACACCGGGTCGCGGGAGTACCATCTTTGGCTTAGATGCGTCTTTCGGCCCGGAAGCCTGGCTACTTGGGATAGATCAGGTACTTCGCCCGCATTGTCTGGAAGTCCTGCACCGCGTCCTGCCAGTCCCCCGCGATGCGGCGCGGGTCTTCGCCCGCCTGCACCGCCTGGAAGACCGCCGGATTGGCCAGGATCTCCGCCATGCGCTCGATCTTGTAGTCCAGGGGATAGAGCCGCCGCAGCGCCGCGGCCAGCTCTATGCCCATCTCCGGCGCGTCCAGCGCCGCCCGGTCCAGCAGCAGGATGTTCACTCCCTGGCACACCTGCCCCGAGTACGGCCCCGACGCTGGCGTGAAGCTGACCGCCACGAAGCGCACGCCCGGGATGCGCCGGCCGTTGAGGTAGGCCGCCAGATCCCTGCCCTTGATCCACGGCGCGCCCACCAGCTCAAACGGCGTGTCCGTCCCGCGCCCCACCGAGACGTTCGTGCCCTCGACCAGCGCCACGCCCGGATAGAGCGTGGCTTCGGTCAGGCTCCTCAAGTTAGGCGAGGGGTTGATCCACGCCATGCCGGCCGAATCGTACCAGTCGCCGCGCATCCAGTTCTGCATGGCGATGACGCGCAGCCGCGCCCCGATCCGGCGCTCCCCGTTGAACATCTGCGCCAGCTCGCCCGGGGTCATGCCGTGGCGCACCGGCATGGGGAAATAATTCGTGAACAGCGGCTCTTTGCCCATCACCGACAGCGGCCCCTGCACCATAGCGCCGGTGATGGGGTTGGGGCGGTCGAGCACGATGACCTCGGTCCCCGCCTGCGCCGCCGCCTCCAGGAAGTAGCCCACCGTGGTCTCGTAGGTATAGAAGCGCGCGCCCGCGTCCTGCAGATCGATGAGCACGGCATCCAGACCGCGCAGGAGCTCCGCCGACGGGCGCTTGGCGGCGTCGCCGGCTCCGTAGACGCTGTACACCGGGACGCCGGTCGAGGCGTCGCGCGAGTTGCCGACCTTGTCGGTGTCGAGCGTGCCGGTGGCCCCGTGTTCGGGACTGAAGATCGCCGCCAATTCCAGCCCGGGCGCGTGCGCCAGCACGTCGATGGTGCGCCGCCCCTCGGCGTCCACGCCCGTCTGGTTGGTCAGCAGCCCGATCTTATGTTGCCCGCCGCCCTTGAACAGATCGAAGCCGCGCGCCTCCAGCACGTCGATGCCCGCCAGCGTGTGCCCATTGCGCGCCGGCAGGCGCCGCGCCGCCGTCTCGGTTTCGTTGTACCCGGTGATGGCGGCCCAGCGCAGCGCCTCCTGCTCGCTGACGGTGAGGTCGAGCGCCTCCGTCACCGCCGTGGCCACGCGCGAGCGCAGCGACACCGCCGACTTGCCGCCGTTGGGATGCACCGCATTGGTCAGCAGGATGATGTAGGTGCGCGTCACCGGGTCGATCCAGATCGAGGTCCCGGTGAAGCCGGTGTGCCCGAACGAGCCTACCGGCAGCAATTCGCCGCGATTGGTGGAGTAGGGCGAATCGATGTCCCAGCCCAGCCCGCGCAGCACCGTGGCGTTGGGCGGCTGTTGCGGCGTCTCCATCTTGCGCAGGATGCCGGGGGTCAGGATCTTCTCGTCCAGCAGCGCCTGCGCGAATTTGGCCAGGTCGTCGGCGGTGGAGAACAGCCCGGCGTGCCCCGCCACGCCGCCCATGCGCCGCGCCGTGGGATCGTGCACCACTCCGCGCAGCATCACCCCGTCCACGAACTGCGTAGGCGCGATGCGTGGCCGCCAATTCGCCGGCGGCAGGAAGCGCGTCTCGTTCATTCCCAGCGGCTGGAAGATGTACCTCTCGGCGTACTGCTCGAGCGGCATGCCCGAGACCTTCTCCACCAGCGCGCCCAGCACGATGAAATTGATGTCGCTGTAGGAAAACGCCGAGCCCGGCGGGATGACGGGCGCCGCCGCATACGCGCGCCGCAGCCCCTCCTGCTTGCCGGCCCAGCGTTGCTTCAGATCCAGGTCCGGCGGCAGCCCGGAGAAGTGCGTCAGGAGCTGCCGCACCGTGATGTCCTGCTTGCCGTTCTGCCCGAACTGGGGCAGGTAGTGGGCCACGGGCTCGTTCAGCCGCACCTGGCCGAGCTCGACCAACCGCATGACACACATGGCGGTGGCCACCGGCTTGGTCATCGAGGCCAGGTCGAAGATGGTGTCCACGGTCATCTCTTCGCGGCGCGGCTCCAGCGCCCGCGCCCCGAAGGCCTTGCGATAGACCACCCGGCCGTCGTGCCCCACCTCGAGCACCGCGCCCGGGACCTCGCCCTCCTCCACCGCCCGCTGCAGGATGGCGTCCACCGTCTGCAAGCGCTCTTGCGTGTGCGCCGGCAGGCAACCGGCCAGCAGCAGCAGGGCGGGCAGGCAACGTCGCAGGAGCGAGTTGGGACGAGCGGTCAAGCTGGCCGTGCAGGTTGCACTTCTTCCGAACACTCTACCATCGACGAAAGTGGGGCTTGGTAATTTTTTCCCGGCCGGGGCATTGGCCTCCTGCGCAGGTCAGCATGCACGAAAGGCAGGGATGCAGGAAGGCCGGACCACAGTAGCATGGAGGCTGCACGAATTCGTGCCGGAGGCTCCGATGCTCCCCCTCGTCGAGCCCACCCCGGTCTGCGGCGGTTCCCCCGCCGCCGAACCGGACGCTGTT
>DATIWW010000485.1:0-2741 GCA_035519175.1 Terriglobales bacterium | reverse complement strand
CCGTTGGGGTCCGGCTGCTCGCTGGCCTGAGGCACGCCGTTCTTCGGCTCGAGCGCGGCCCAGACCACACCCGGAACCTGCCGGATGCGGTCCAGCAGACCGGCCCGTTTCTCCTGGGGTGAGGCGGCCACCGCCGCTGGCGTCTTCCGTCGAGCCTCGTCCAGCAGGCGCTGCGACTCCATGAGCAGGAATTGCCAGCTCCGGCGGATGCTCTGGCTGGTGGTGGAAACGTTCGGCTGGAGCGAGAAGGTGGTGTTGGGCCGCTGGGCGATGACGTAGAAGGCTTCCTCGCCGAGCAAGCTGCCCGCCTCGGCGTGGATGATCTGGCCGTCGCGAAAGAAGACGAGGCCGGTAAATCCATCCCCTTGCACCGAGATGCAGCCGGAGAAATGATTCAGGCTCTTGAGCTGGATGACGTCCAGGAGCTCGAGACCCGACGCCATTTCGAGCGGTTCCGGCATCCGTGCTCCCCGATCCAAGCCGTCGAACGCTGCACCTTCGTCGGCGCGGCGCAGGCCCGGCAAGCCTCCTTCCCCGCAAAGACTGCATGCTAACGCATTCTCGCAGTGTTCTACCGGGCAATGCTTCCGGCCGGACGGAAAAGACGCTGCATCGCACATGCGGAGCCGCTGTACGCCTAGCCCGTGTCCCCCTGCAGCGCCAGCAAGCTAGTCGGCGTCGAGTTCTCGCCGCGGGCAGAACCGTCCGTCAAGCCGGTAGAGGCCGAGGCCGTCTTCCCGAGCCAGCGTCGCCCTGCGGTGGATTCCGACTCTGAAGTCCTCCCGGAATTGCCCGTGCCTTGCCGTCGCGTGCAAGTGGTACCCTCGCAAATCCGGCCGAAGACCGTCCGGTCCGCGGAGGTGCTCCCGCGAATGCAAAGGGTGTCACCAACCGAAGCACGTGAGACGAGTCCCGCCGGCTGGGAGCACCGCCGTCTTGAGCTACGTTCGCCCCAGGTGATGCTCGTGACTGCAGGGCGCGCTCGCCCGTTGGAAGTGGCGACCACGGAATGCCCGAGGCGAGGTTCACGGTCGGGGTTGCTACGCCCGGCGCGAGTGTTTTCCCGCTTCAGGCTGGAGCCAGGACGGGCGCGTCTCGCGCGAACATGGCTTGCCATCGAAGCGCACCTTGAGGATGGCATCGCGCACCAGCACTCGGCGGCCCGGTGGGCGGCTCTAGGGCAACGCCCTCTAAGCCAGCCGCTCCACGATCTAGGAGAAGGCCGGTGCGATCGCCTCGTCGAGTCGGGGCCCACGCGGGTCAGCGCGGGCGACTGCTCCGCGCAGTACCCATGACCGCCCATTCCTGCCGGAGGGATCACAACCCAGGAGGTTCGGCGTGAGAAGCTCCCATATGCGCGGAAGTGGTCTTCGCGTACCAGGAGGGCACGCTTCGTGCCGGGATTTCGGTCTGCTCCATCCTGGCCTGCTCGGCCGCATCCTTCGCGTACTGTGAATCCTGCGGAGCCAGCGGTGGTGCGGAACTCGTGCTCATGCCCAGGACTGGGGCCGCGAATGCCAGCAAGCCCGCCGCGGTTGCCGCCAGGGTGAAGTGATATGCGCGGTTCATCGTTCGTCTCCTCTTTTCACCCGGACAACACCGAGAGGCGGAGATTCCTTTCGGCCCGGAAGGAGTTGCGCCGTGGTGCGCACACCGCCTAGGGCCGCCATTCACGAAGGGTGACTCCCGGCGTCGCCCCTGGCGGGGCGCAGCGGGTAGCGATCCCGGCGGCCCCGCAGCCGGGACCGTCTGCGCGCGCCCTCGTCATCTCGATGGCGGTCGGCCAAAGGTCCGCCCTCGGCAGCCGCGCCGGTTCGCACTTCCGCACCGCTCACTTCGAGCTTTGGATAGCATGGCCTCGCTCCGGGGCGAGCGTGGCTACGGCCGTGGACCTGTGGGGGTGATCCCGGAGATCTTGATCAGCCCCCCGAGGGAGGAGACCGCCACGGCGATCTCCGGCTCGAGCTGCCGACTCTCTCACCACCCGTGTCGGCCACTGCGTCGGTCGAGGGAGCAAGCGTCCTCACCGGTCACGGCCCCCAACCATCAGTGAATGGCGCCTGAACGGGATTCCTGAGCACGAAGGGGTCTTTTGCGAGCCCAGAGGCGTCTCAGGCGAGCGGAGCCGCCCTTCCCGGCGGAAGCCGACGTGAGACACCTGGATGCAGGCCAAAGCGCGAAAAAGGGCAAGATCCCGCATGCGAACCGCAGCCAGGGCGGGTGCGGCCGGAATCGGGCGTGTGACCGCCGATCGGTCTCTCGGTGGCGTGCTGGAGTTCCTCCGGGCGCCGTGGGGATGGAACCATGCCCTGGAGTCCACCTCCCGACGCATGAAGACGCACCTCGGGGTGACCGGGCCCGAGCGCATGGTGGTCGGGTTGGTCGGACGGTACCCGACGATCTCCGCGGGGGAGTTGGCCCGCACCTTCCACCTGCATCCGAGCACGCTGACGGGTCTCTTGAAACGCTTGGTGACCCGAGGCGTGCTGGCTCGACGTGTCGATGCTGTCGACGGACGGGGGTCCCTGTTCACGCTCACGGCGAAGGGATAGGCGATCGACCGGGTGAAGAGGGGGACAGTCGAGGCCTCCCTCCGGGTTGCCCTCGCCTCTCTGCCGCAACGCGACGTGCGAGCCACGGCGGGGGTGCTCGATAAGCTCAAGCCCATGCTCGAGGGCCTGGCAGCCCCGTGGTCCGTTGAACCCGCTCCCCAAGCGCTTCACGGCACGCGGCCCAGGCGA
>DATIWW010000484.1:0-4461 GCA_035519175.1 Terriglobales bacterium | reverse complement strand
TGCCATAACGGTTGGCTAGTGTAGCACTCCCCGTAACAATCGGGAATCACAGAACTTATCACAGATGCGGCGGGAGCGGCGCAGGATTCACGGCGCCACCACCCGCAGCGCCCGGGGCTGGACCCGCACCGCGATGGGGGTGCGGCAGACGTACTCCCCGTCGGCATAGACCTCGAGTGGCGGCTCGGTCTCCACTCGCAGGTAGGGCGTGGGAAGGTACTCGACCTCCTTCATCCCGACGTGGCGGCCCGACAGGACGGTGGGGAAGAAGCGCAGCAGGCGGAGGCGGTCGAGGTGGGAGACGAAGCAGAGATTGAGCAGGCCATCTTCCAGGTCGGCGCCGGGAGCGATGCGCATGCCGCCGCCGTAGGTGGGCGAGTTGCCGAAGGCGACCAGGCGCGCGGGTCGGGAGAGGCGGCGCTCGCCGCCGGGCGCGGCATCCTGGGCGATGACGGTGATGGTCTGCGATCGGTGCAGCAGGATGGTGAGCAAGGCGGCCAGCTTGTAGCCGCCGTGAGCGCGCAGCCAGCGCGGCATAGCGTTGGCGCGGCGATTGGCCTCGGCGTCCAGCCCGCAGCCGGCCACGCAGCAGAAGTAGATCGCTTGGTGTGGCCCAGCCGCCCCGGCTGGGCTTTCGATCACGCCCAGGTCGACGGCGCGCAGGTTGCCTCCGCCGGCGGCGAAGCGGCGCCAGGCGGCGAGGGCGTCGTCCACGCTGCGCAAGCCCAGGTTCCAGGCGAAGTCGTTGGCGCTGCCCGCGGGGACGGCCAGCAGCGGAACCTGGGTCGCCGCCAGTCCGGCAAGATGGCGGTGCAGGGTACCGTCGCCGCCGAAGATGAGGGCGGCGTCGGCGGCGAGCCCGGGAGCGATCTCCTCGACGATCCCGATCGGCCCGCCTGCCTGCTCGAAGGGCAGCAGCCGCCGCGGCGAGACCTGGGGAGCGAAGATGGCCACGGCGCGCAAGGGGCTCTTTTTACCACAGAGGACACGGAGGACACAGAGGAAGAGCGAAAGTGGGAAACACAAGGTGCTTCGACTCGCGCCGCCTTGCGGTTGGCAAGCTCGCCAGCGTCGGCCGTCACCCGGACTTATCGTGAGTGTCATCCTGAGCGAGCCGAGGGAGCGCAGCGACCGAGGCGAGTCGAAGGATCTTGCGGTTGCCGCCAGCTACTCGACGGCCAGAGAGACCCTGACGATTCTCCGGCCCAGCCGTACCGTCAGGGGTGTTTTCGCATCCTTGATTTCGAAGAAAGGTTTGAGGACGACCACCCCGTTTATTTGAACTGCCTTCTCCTTGAGCTTTCGGTTGCCCTCGGATGTCGAGGCTACGAGTCCACTCTTAGTCAAGAGGCGGTCGATCTTGATAGCAATTGGCTGACCAGACCCCCCGATGGCTTCGAATCCGGACTTCCCGGTAGGACCCTGGCCAATGGTTTCGAGGCCACTTGAGCGGAGATCGCTCAAGCGTAGTGTAATTTCCTCCACGCTCTCCGGCACTTCCTTCTTCTGGAAGACCCGCACCCAGTCCGCGCCCGCCTGCTGGGCGGCGGCCTCGCCGTGGAAGTCGCTGACGATCTTGGTGGCCAGGCCCTTCTTCGCGTCCATGGGATGGACCTTGCCCGCCTTCCCCTGCGCCTGCATGGCCTGGATGCCGGCCAGCGAGGTGTCGGTGAGCAACTCCCAGTAGCGCCACATCAGTTCATCGGAGATGGACATGAGCTTGCCGAACATCTCCGCGGGCGTCTCGGTGATGCCCACGTAGTTGCCGTAGGACTTCGACATCTTCTGGACGCCGTCGGTGCCTTCGAGCAGGGGCGTAGTCAGCACCACTTCGGGGGTCTGGCCGTAGGCGCGCTGGATCTCGCGCGCCACCAGCAGGTTGAACTTCTGGTCGGTGCCGCCCAGCTCCACGTCCGCCTCCAGCGCCACCGAGTCGTAGCCCTGGGCCAGCGGATAGAGCAATTCGTGCAGGGAGATGGGCTGCTCCTGCTGGAAGCGCTTGTGGAAGTCGTCGCGCTCCAGCATCTGCGAGAGCGTGTACTTGGCGGCCAGGCGGATGAAAGCCTCGAAGTCCAGCTTGAAGAGCCACTCGCTGTTGTAGCGCACCTCGGTCTTGCGGGTGTCGAGCAGCTTGGCGGCCTGCGCCTTGTAGGTCTCGGCGTTTTTCTCGATCTCGGCGCGGGAGTGGGGGGGGCGGGTGACGTTGCGCCCGGTGGGATCGCCGATGATGCCGGTGGCGTCGCCGATCAGGAAGATGACCGTGTGCCCCAGGTCCTGGAAGTGCTTGAGCTTGCGCAGCACCACGGTGTGGCCCAGGTGCAGGTCGGGGGCGGTGGGATCGAGGCCCAGCTTCACCCGCAGCGGCTTGCCCGTCTGGCGCGAGTGCTCGAGCTTCTCCCGGAGCTCGCTCTCGCGGATGATCTCCGCCGCGCCCTTCTTGAGGTATTCGAGTTGTTCGGCGACCGGAGGGAACTGCGGCATAGGCGTTCGATTATAGATTGCAGATTTCGGATTTTAGATTGCAGATTTGTTCCCGCCGCGGACGATCACTCTTCTCCCTACGATCTCGTAATTGCCGGCGAGCACGATGTTGATGGCCTCGGTGTAGGCCAGGTGCTCCCACTCCAGGATGCGCGCGGCCAGGGTGTGCTCGTCGTCCGACTCCAGCACCGGCACCGCTTTCTGCACCAGGATGGGCCCGTGGTCGAGGTGCTCGTCGACGAAGTGCACGGTGCAGCCGGAAACCTTGGCGCCGTGCTCCAGCGCCTGCTTCTGCGCCTCCAGCCCGGGAAAGGCGGGCAGCAGGGAAGGATGGATGTTGAGGATCTTCAGCGGGAACTGCTGGCAGAACCAGGGGGAGAGCAGGCGCATGTAGCCGGCCATGCAGATCAGGTCCACCTGCTGCTCCTGGAGCGCGGCCGCGACTTCGCGGTCGTGTTCCTCGCGTTGCTTGCCCTTGGAGGGAATGACGCGGGTCTCCAGGCCGCGGGCGCGCGCCTTCTCCACTCCCGGGGCCTCGGCGCGGTTGGAGATCACGATGGCGATGCGCGCCCCGGGGATGCGCCCGGCGGCGATGGAGTCGGCGATGGCCTCGAAGTTCGACCCTCGACCACTCAGTAGGATTCCCAGGTTCTTCATCGTTCACCACGGAGACACGGAGACCCAGAGAAATGCAGAATGAAGAATTGAGAATGCAGAATGGGGGTCGCGCGGATCAGCTTCCGCCGCGCATTCTGCATTCTTCATTCTCAACTCTGCATTCTCCGCGAAGAGGGGCGGGCTACGAGTAGGTCACTTTTCTTTCGCCCTTCACGATGCGCCCGATGGTGTAACCCTTCTCCCCGGCGCGCTCCAGCACCGTCTGCACCTTCTTGAACTTCTTGGGCCCCACCACCAGCACCATCCCGATGCCCATGTTGAAGGTGCGCATCATCTCCGCCTGGGGCACATTGCCCAGCTTCTGCAGGTGCTCGAAGATGGGAAGCACCGGCCAGGTGCCCAGCTCCACCACTGCCGCCGTGCCCCGGGGCAGGACCCGCGGCAGGTTCTCGGTGATGCCCCCGCCGGTGATGTGGGCCAGCGCCGAGACCGCCCGGGCGTCGAGCAGCCGCCGCAGCGCCGGCCAGTAGCTCTTGTGGGTGCGCATCAATTCGTTGCCCACCTTGTTCTTGATGCCGTTGACGTAGGTTTCCGGCGAGTAGCGCGCCACCTGGAAGAGCAGCTTGCGGGCCAGGGAGTAGCCGTTGGTGTGCAGCCCGTTGGAGGCGAGGCCCACCAGGATGTCGCCCACCTCGACCTCCTTGCCGGTCAAGATGCGCCCGCGCTCCACCACGCCCACGATGAAGCCGGCCAGATCGTACTCACCCGCGGGATAGAAGCCGGGCATCTCGGCGGTCTCGCCGCCGATCAGGGCGCAGCCGTTCTGCTTGCAGGCTTCGGCGATGCCGGCAATCACCTTCTCCGCCACTTCCGGCTCCAGCCTGCCGGTGGCCAGGTAGTCCATGAAGAACAGGGGCGCGGCCCCCTGCACCGCGATGTCGTTGACGCAGTGGTTGACCAGGTCGGCGCCCACGGTGTGGTGCAGGTCCATCTCGAAGGCCAGCTTGAGCTTGGTGCCCACGCCGTCCACGCTGGAGACCAGCACCGGATCGGGGAACTTCTTGCGGTCCACCGCAAACAGCGCCCCAAAACCCCCGATATCGCTTAACACCCCGCGATTGAAGGTCTTGTGCGCCAGATACTTGATGCGTTGCTTGGTGCGGTTGGAGCGTTCAATATCCACGCCCGCGTCGGCGTAAGTGATGCTTCGGGGCTCGGTCGTCTGTTGTGCCAAGGGTTGGGTCCGTCCAGGGAGTGTCACCGCAGAATTCGGACAGGAAAAGGCATTGTACCATTCGCTAGGGTGCGAAACCGGCACGAGAATCACCAGCCGGGTGGAGTTCGTCGCATCGTCCGCAAAGT